>NZ_JBFHGD010000098.1:0-12241 GCF_041583255.1 Trichloromonas sp.
AGCTGTCTGCTCACCAAAAAGCCCCCGGTTCTGCCGGGGGCTTTTTTGGTGGGTGATTTACTCTTCAAGTGCACCACCCGACGTAGCGCTTTGATGGACGGAGGTACAGATAGGAACCCTGTGCTGGCCGAACGCATTTTCAGTGATAGGGCTGAGGTGAGCCTGATCTGCTCGCCTCAGCCTGCTCGATTTAATCTCCGGCCTGGATCAGCACTTCTTCACAGGATTGCGGATCGCGCTCGAAGGTTCTTTCCCGCAGGCTGATGGCGCCATCCCATGCGATTAAGAGAATGGTTGATGAACGGGTACCGTAATCGGCACTCCGGATGAATCTGGGAGCGAGAATCCTCTCCCAGGAAAGACCAAAGCCGGTGTCTGGAAGTTCGTCGTCGGGCGGAATGCCCCTGTCGGCAAGCAAGCCGAACAGGCGATTGTCGTCCACTTCGGTCTGCTTGATGACCCCTTTAAAATCGGCTTTTCCCTGTCTGAGCTTGGGCCAGGGAGTGTCGAGCAGGTGGTTGCTGAGACCGTAACAGCCCGATTGCAACTCTTGCGGTGCTCGGCTGCGATTGGAATAGTACCAGGTCGTGTCACGGTCACCGGCCAACAGGTTGAATCCCCGATAGTCGTGGTCGATGGTTGTCAGGCTGTGAATGAAGTCAGCCGGAGATTGTCCGCCAGCCAAAAAGTCGCTGACCAACAGGCCGCGGGAGCGGCCTTTGACGGAGGTCCGTTCGGCGCCGCTGCGGTAGTTGGTAATGGCGGCCCAGCGGCCGTTGCTGGTGACGCCCAGCCAGGTGCCGCCACCGATGCTGTCGCGACCGGCAATGATATCGGGGGGATCGCTCCATTGGTGTGCCGGCAGGGTTGGCC
Organism: Trichloromonas sp.; assembly: GCF_041583255.1. Taxonomy (NCBI): domain Bacteria; kingdom Pseudomonadati; phylum Thermodesulfobacteriota; class Desulfuromonadia; order Desulfuromonadales; family Trichloromonadaceae; genus Trichloromonas; species Trichloromonas sp. The sequence goes on from NZ_JBFHGD010000098.1 coordinate 874, forward strand.
GACGGTAAAATTCGTCCCGGTTGGCCGCCAGGATGAGACGGTAGCGCGGATGGGCCTGGCAGGCAAAGAAGATCAGGCACATGATGCCGTTGCTGGGCGCCGCGCCACGATGCCGGCCAGGCTTCCCCCTTTGCTGGAAGGCTCGAGTCCTTCTTCGTGCAGGAGAATCTCCCAGCCGGAAAAAATCGATAACAGTTCGCCCGGTGCGAGGACAAATTCTGTGCGCCGCGGGCTTCCGGAAAAGGAACCGGCCTGGCTGAATGTGCGCACCACGATGACGCCTCCGGGGCGGACGCTCTGTTTCAGCGCAGGAAAGAGCGTGCGCTGCAGGTAGAAGAAAACGATAACGGCGTCGAAGGTCGCTGCGGGGAGGGCAGGGGTATGTTCGAGATCAACGTGCTCGGCTGTGATTTCGAGCTGCCGGTTTGCCGCCTCGGCAAGCAGCAGTCCGATTCCTTCAGCCGAATAGTCGATAGCATGGACGGCATGTCCCTGCTCGGCCAGAAAGAGGGCGTTGCGGCCGCGACCGCAGGCGACGTCCAGCAGCCTCCCGGGAGGGAGCAGCGGCAGGACCCTGGTCAGCCAGGGGTCGGGACGCAGCGGGTGTTCGGCCTTTTCGCGCCAGCGATCATTCCAGTCAACAGGGGGCATTGGTCGTGATTCCTTCCGGCGCTGTCAGCGGATGTAGGCTTCGGTCGCGTAGCGGCGCATCATGACGTGGGTGTTGAAGTAATAAGCGTTCTTGCCGATGGCGTTTTTCATGACCCGGATCCAGCCGGCACGATCCTCATAATATAACGGAATAATGATATTTTCCAGCTTGTTATAAAGGTCTTCGAGGTCTTCCGAGGCATGATTGTCGTTCAAATCAGTTTCGGTGGCGGGTGGGCCGATCGACCAGCCGGTCATCCCCTCGATATGCCCTTCGATCCACCATCCGTCCAGCACGCTGAAATTGGGGACGCCGTTCAGGGCGGCTTTCATGCCGCTGGTGCCCGAGGCTTCAAGAGGCCTGATGGGATTGTTCAGCCACAGGTCGACTCCGGAGACAAGCCGGTAGGCGACCTCCATGTTGTAGTTTTCCAGGTACACTGCCTTGACTTGCCCCTTGATCTGGCTTGTCTTTTCGATGATCCGCTGGATTATCTGCTTGCCCGGTTCGTCCCGGGGATGCGCCTTGCCGCCAAAAACCAGTTGTAACTTCCCTTTACCGATGTGCACCAGTCGTTCGAGGTCTGTAAAGATAAGGTCGCCGCGTTTGTAAGTGGCCGAGCGACGGGCGAAGCCGATGGTGAGAACCTCAGAGTCGAGTTTTGTGCCGGTGGTTTCTTCGATATATTGAAAGAGATAGGCCTTGGCCCCGCAGTGAGCCTCCCAGATTTCCTCATCGGGGATGTTGTCAACGCGAACCAGCAGTTCCGGTTCGTGGGCCCAGCCGGGGATATACTTATCGAACAGGCTGACAAAATAGGGAGAAGCCCAGGTGAAGGTATGGATGCCGTTGGTGATAGCATGAATTTCGAAGCCCGGGAACAGGCTCTGAGAGATTTCGCCGTGCTTTTTCGCCACCCCGTTGACATAGCCGCTGAGGTTCAATGCCAGCATGGTCATGTTGAGGCTCTCTTTTCCTGCCAGTTCCTGCAGCAGGGGCAGGGGAATCCGATCGCCCAGCACCTTCTTTACCAAGTCATACGGAAAGCGGTCGTGTCCTGCCGGAACCGGGGTGTGGGTGGTAAACACACACTGATTCATAACCCGGCGGGTATCCCATGATGCGCGTTCATCCCAGGTGTCTTCCACCGGATGACGTGCTCGATCAAGAAGTTCGAGGGTGAGAAAGCTCGCGTGGCCCTCGTTCATGTGAAACTTTTTAATGCTGAATCCAAGGGCCTCGAGCATCCTTGCGCCACCGATCCCCAGAACGATTTCCTGCTTGAGACGGATGGAGAGATCGCCGCCGTAGAGGTGGTCGGTAATATGACGGTCTTCTTCTGAGTTGCCGGGAATATCGGTATCCAGAAACAGGGCAGGGATTTCGCCGCCGGTCGGGCTCTTGACCCGGTACAGCCAGGATTGAATTTTGATGTCACGATCTTCAATGGTGACCAGCGTTTTGACCGGCAGCAGTTCCATGAACCGCCCGGGATTCCAGGTTGCCGAAGCTTCCCGCTGCCTCCCCTCCGGGTCGATGGTCTGAATGAAATACCCATGCCGGCTTGCCAGGGTCACGGCAACCATCGGCAGCTTGAGGTCGGCAGCGCTTTTGATGGTATCGCCTGCGAGGATGCCCAGGCCGCCGCTGTAGGTGGGGATTTCTGCGGAAAGGCCGATTTCCATGGAAAAGTAGGCAATTTTAGGCTCCTGGGTAAACCGCTTCCAATGGCTCATGTATATTCCTTTCACAGCAAAAGTGCTCGACTGTCAGAATAGCAAAAATCGGTTCCGGCACCAGAGGGCAGCAACGCTTGCTTGAACCGCCCGGGGAGACTTTGCCCTTGAAAAACATTGGTATCTATGGGAAAGTTCAGCAAAGAAAGTTGCATTTTCCCCTGGAGTAAATACTTTCATCATGTATCTGGACTTTTACGGTTTCCAGGAAAAGCCTTTTACCATTACGCCGAACCCCCGGTTTGTCTACCTGAGCAGGAACCACCGGGAAGTTTTTGCCCACCTGCTGTACGGCATCGAGGACCGTTGTGGTTTCGTCGCCATTACCGGGGAAGTGGGAACCGGCAAAACCACCGTGTTGCGCACCCTTCTCGACGACCTCGACAATGAAAACTACCGGCTGGCCTTCATCTTCAATCCATGTCTTTCGGTGCTCGACCTTCTGCGCAGCATTCAGCGCGAGTTCGGTATTGACTCTGATGCCTCTGAGGTTGGAGACCTGGTCCATTCGCTCAACCAGTTTCTGCTGCAGCAGCGGCGGGATGGACGCACCGTCGTATTGGTCATCGATGAAGCCCAGAACCTCGATCCTTCGGTTCTCGAACAGATACGACTGTTGTCCAACCTGGAAACGGATGCCGACAAGCTGATCCAGATCGTACTGGTCGGCCAGCCGGAACTGGGAATACTGCTCAAACGGCGCAACATGCGCCAGCTCAACCAGCGCATCGTGGTTCGTTACCACCTGGGCACCATGGACCTGCACGATACCTGCGAATATGTAAGGCACCGGCTGACCGTGGCCGGCGGCGATGATGAAATTTTCACCCCGGCAGCTCTCAAGAAAGTATACCGTTTTTCCGGGGGACTCCCCCGGCTGATCAATGTTCTGTGCGGCAGAGCCCTGCTGCTTGGGTTTTCCCGGGACAGTAAGATCATCACCGCCCGGATGGTTGCAGCGGCCATCAAGGAAGTCGGCGCGCCGCGCAGGAACTGGATTCAGAGGCTGGCAGGCAGCTTGCGCCCTTTTTAGGGCATTTCATATGTTGATTCGTTCCTTTCCGCAGCACGTATGGCGGAACCGGGCGGGCAGGAGCAGCGATGAGCTCGATACTCAAGGCACTGAAAAAGGTTGAAAAAGAAAAAGGCGCATTTCAAGGGGGCGGGTCGCCGGTTTCCAGGGAAATCCTCAGCGAAATCTCTCGTCCGCCCAGAAAGTCCGGGTCGCGCGGCCGCCTGCTGCTGATTTTTCTGGTTCTTCTCGGTGGAGGTGTCCTCGGCGGGGTCTTTCTGATGCGGGATACAGAAGTGCCGTCGGTTCAGACTGTGCAGACTGTCGCTGATATCGCCCCGGTTTCGACGCCTGACGTTCCTGTCGAACCGGTTACCGAACCGGTTACCGTTGCGGCCGGCCAGCTCGAACCGCTTCCCGAACCGGTTGCGGAAACCACCGCCGAGATGCCCGTGCCGCCCGCCGATGCCGGCCCTGATCCGCTCAAAATTGCTGAAGAGGTTGTTCAGACGACCCGGGACGCAACCGTTGCGCTCAAGGCGACCGCGACCTCCCTGCGGGACACCGCGCATGCGCTTAAGAACAAGGTGATCGTCTCCTCGCAGCCCGCCGTGAGCCAGCCTGTTCCGGCCGCGGCGAAAACGGCGCCGCTTGTCGTGCCTGGCCCGAGGGCAGTGGCCGCTTCAAGGGCAGCCTCCGGTTCGAGCAGGGTACCGGTTTCGGTCGCGTCCCGTACCCCTGGGTGGTTTCTGAGCCAGGATGAAAACATCTCGGTGCCTGAACTGCTTGTCAGCGAAATTCACTGGCGTCCGGTGGCCAAGGAACGGCTTGCGGTGGTCAATGACCTGCCGGTTCTCGAAGGGGTTGATATCGAAGGTGCCCGGGTCGATCGGATTTTCAAAGACCGGATCCGCTTCGTTTTCAATGGCCGCTATCTCGAAGTCAAGGTGAGCACCGCAGCGGCTCAATGAGCGATCAAACCATTCGGGGCGAACGAAAGAATGTTTTTTCGAGACCGGATTTGTGCGTCATTTAAGAGCCCGTCGCCGCGTTGAAAAGGCTCCAGATCATCACGGAGCCGTCCATCCTTCCATCCCCACATCCAGCCATAAATAGTCGGCGTCTTCTTCGGTGGCGCTGAAACGATCGATGCGTCCGGGGATCTCCGGCAGAATCACCCTGTCCGGGGATGCCCCGGAATCCATGCGGCTGGGCATGCCGTATTTCCAGCTGTGCCCGCTGCCTGCCAGTACAATGGCCCTGGCATTCGGCCGGGTTTCCAGGTGTTGTGACAGGTTTTGGGCCATGCTGATATCCCAGAGCAGCTGAGCTTCGCAGAAATACACGAACGAATCGCCATGGCCGCCATGCCCGCCCATCGCTCGCCGGATGTAATTCATATAGGTCGGGTCGATCGTGCAGGCCACCTTGTCCAGACTTTTGCTCTGCTGTTCAGAGATTGACGCAAAACCTTCTGCTGCAACCTGCCTGGTGATTTCCCGCGAAATATTCAATCCGACCAGGGGGATCCTGAAATCCCGCGCATAAACAAAAATCTCCCGGTACTTGGGCCACATGCTCCAGTTCTGATTGTATATTTCAACGAAATTGTCTTCCGATATGCGATTGTCGAGCCACAGGTCCAACGCCTGTTGGTCGTCTTTGCGAAACATTTCGAGGCCTATCGAGAAGTCTCTGCCGGCCTTGCGTAGCGCATCAAGCAGGGCCAGCTGGGCCCGGTGATGTCCGTCATGGTCGTGCAGTTCCCCCACGAACACTACCCTGGCATCCTTTAGATCATTGATCATCTCCGCAAAGCTGATTTCCGTTCGGTCCGCTAATCGCAGAATGTGCGGGTGGGCGGCGGCAGTTGCGCTCCATGCCAGCAGAATAGCCAGCAAAATCCAGGGAGTTGGCTTACTCATGGCGTGACTCCGGGGGGAATTCATGGATTGTTTTTGAGCCAGGTGAAGTCCAGGTACCCTTGATGCGATTGCTACCCTGTTCGAAAACCAGGTAGCTGTACTTGCCGTAATGAGGAATTTTGCGACCGGCAATTTTTGCCGAATCGGCCGAGCCAGAGATAAACAGGGCGCAATTCTTCTGCTTTTGACGAGGGTGGGGCAAGGCTGCGAACAGGTCGGCGGCCGAACGAGTGAAGTCATTGCCCGCCACTTCAAAGGTGCGATCTCCAATCATCAATCCATCCGGCAAGGCGGGACGGATAGCGGATCGAGAAGGCAGCCCGATGAAAAGCAGGTCATGATCCCGCAGTTGCTCCTCGCTGACCGCAGATTCATGAACGACCAAGGCCCGCTCTTGACGGAGTGCCGCGACCAGGGTCAGGGCCGCCTTGCGGATCGGTTCTTCCAGGCTGTCGGCGACAATGACCAGCAGCTTGCCGGAACCCCGGATGCCGTTGACTGTCGGCGGGATTTCCTCGACGGCGAGTCGCCGGAACAGGTCGATGTCGGGATCCAGCCTGAGGCGGGTTGGCGGCCAGGAAAGGGTGATCGCAAAGGGGGTTTCTGCTTCTGCGCTGTCGATGAACTGGTCGCTGACGGCGGCCTCCCCCTCAAGCCGCAAAGGCACGGCAAGGTCGTAAGTTTCGCCCCGCTGAAGCAGTGTGCCGCTAACCAGCCACTGGCCATCTGTGCGAACTGAAGAGACATCACGCAGCTCCAGCGTCGGAGCCCCGGATCGCTCGACCCACTGACTGAAAAAGGCTGCCAGTGGTGCGCCGGATGTCGACTCGAAGGCCTGGCGAAAATCGCTCCACGAGGCGTGGCTGAACATCTTCTCTGCAGCCACTTTGCGCAGCCCGTCCCAGAAGGCGGTTTCACCGATTTGCTTTCTCAGCATGTGGAATAGCATCGCCCCCTTGCCGTAGCCTACTGCCTGGCTCGACTTGCTGTTCCGGCTGACGAAGCGGGCCAGCGCAAAATCGTTGTCCGTGCTCACCAGGGTGGCATAATCCCGCAGGATGTTTTGCCGGTACTCGGCCCCATCGGTCGCCGAAGCCTGCTCCTTGTACAGGTGGTCGGCCAGGTAGGTGGTCAGCCCTTCCGCCCAGTTGCCCCGCGAGGCATCGACCGCCACCCCCGTTCCCCACCAGGAATGGGCGATTTCGTGACCGAGGCTGGTTTCGACGATGAACGGCAGCCGCACCACGCTGCTGCCGAGCAGGCTCCAGGAGGGGAACCCGTAACCGGTCGGGAAGAAATTTTCTGCCACCGCGAATTTTTCAAAGGGATAGGGGCCGAACAGGCCCTGATACAAATCGAGGTAGCGCCTGGTCGCCTGCAGGTAGATCTCGGCCAGATCCTGGCTCTGCGGATAAAAATACGCATAGATCGGAATCGTGCCGGCCAGGTCTTTTTTTACCAGGTATGGCCCGGCTGCGAGGGACAGGGGCTGCAGCGGGTTCTCTGTTTCCCATTGGGAGAATGCCGTGGAAAGCGTTTCACCTGATTCCAACAGGCGGCCGGAGATGACGCCGACATAACCGGGCGGTGCCTCGATGCGTACCCGGTATCGAGCCGGTCCGCCCGGCAGCAGGGGATACCAGCCGGACGCGGCGGACAGGAAGGTACCATTGGGACTGATGGTGGCGGAAATACCGTAGGTCGGGTCTTCGTTATGGATCGGCAAGGCCGGCGGTTGCTGGTTGAAGACGGCCGTGTAGTTGACGACGATTTCGAGACGGTCCCTGCCGCCGGCAGCGGGCAGTTCAATGCTCAAATGGTCACCAGATGACCGGTAGCTGAGCGGAACTCCGGATTCCGTAACCCCATGGACCGTGCACTCAGAAGAAAGAGAGAGCGGGATGAGGCTCCGCTTTTCGGGGGAAAGCAGGAGTCGGGCTGTTCCGGATAGTTTTGAATGCTCTGGATCGAGCGTCACCGTCAAGTCGTATGCAATGGGGGCTGCAGAGGCGATGGAGGCCAGGGTGAGCGCCAAAATAAGAACCAGTGGGTAAAATGAAATTTTCATGCTTAAATTATTTGGCAGGCTGGAGAAATTGCAACTGTGAATCCCGTCAATGATGCGGAATATTCCGCGAATGTCTGTGGAATATTCCACAGACATTCTTCGGTACGCATTGGCGTTGAGCCTAAGTGGCTGTTTTAGAACAACAAAAAAACAGGCACGAATCGTGATAATGAATCAATTAACTATGTTGTTATTTGGAGGTTGGCCATGTTGTTTTTCCGCTTTTTTTTCATGATTGTCTTGTCCCTGCTGTTGATGTCAGCGGTACCCGATCTGCTGAGGGCTGAAACGCAGGCAGTTGCATTGGACGCTCTGATTACGGAAGCGCTGGAAAACAACCCGGAGATCAAGACTTCGGAGGCTCGCTGGGATATGTTCACCAGTCGGGTGAAGCAGGCCGGGACCTTTGAAGACCCGATGTTGATGCTGAAAATCCAGAACGGCCTGGTCAGCGATCCGCTGAGCTTCGACCAGGAGAACATGACCTCGAAGGTGATCGGCATCAGCCAGATGGTCCCTTTTTTCGGCAAACGTGATCTGCTGCGCGAAAGCGCACAATTGGAGGCAGATGCTGCCAGTTACGCTATCGAAGAGCGCAAAGTGGCTCTTCGTCGAATGATAGTGGAAACCTGGTACCGGCTCTATTTTGCCGATCGATCCCTCGAAATCGTGGACAAAAACATCGCCACCCTGGACGTGCTCAACCGGTTTTCCGAAACGATGTACGGAGTCGGCAAGGGGCTGCAGCAGGATGTCCTCAGGGGGCAGGTCGAACGTTCGAAAATGGAGGACATGAAGCTTTCCATCCTGCAGCAGCGCCGTTCTCTCGAAGCCTTGATGAATATCCTGCTGTACCGGCCGACCGAATCGGTTGTGCCTGAGATTCCCGAGGCGACCCTGGTTCCGGTCACATTGTCTCAGCAGAAACTGGAAGAACTCGCTTCGGGGAACCGTCCGCAACTTCGCAGCTTGTCCCTGCAGATCGACAAGGCGGCGGTTGGACGCAAGCTGGCAGAAAAGGACTTCTATCCGGATTTCACCTTTTCCCTGGAGTACATGCAGCGGGAGGCGACCTAAATGGGGTCCGACGGGGAGGATTTGTATTCCGCTGGGGTCACTTTTAATCTGCCGTTCCAAAGGGAGCGGCGCCACGCTATGCTGGCCGAGGCCGAGGCCGAAAACCGGATGGCCCGGCAAGACCTGGCCATGCTGAAAAACCAGATCCGCTTCGATGTGGCCGATGCCCTGGCCCGCATGGAGCGCTCGCGCAAGACCGCCGAACTCTACCGCGAAGGATTACTGCCCCAGGCGGAAAATACCGTGGAGTCGGCGCTGGCAGCCTACCAGGTCGGCAAGGCCGATTTCATGAACGTGCTCGACAGCCAGATGACATTGTACAATTTTGAACGGGACTATTACGAGGCCATAGCCGACCACCAGATGCAGCGGGCGCTCCTCGAAGCGACTGTCGGCGTGCCGTTGCCGGCGAACTGAACTGTATTATTTTCTATTCCTTTATACTGGTCTTAAGAGGACAGAATTATGAAAAAATCCGGGATCTCGACAAAGCTGTTCGTTGCTGTGGCCTTATTGGTGGCCCTGGCTGGCGGTTATTATTTGGGGGGGCTGCGACATGTCGGCAACGACGAGCATGCCGGCCACGGTCACGAGGCCTCTCCCGAAGCAAATGTTCAATACACCTGTGGCATGCACCCGTTTATCATCCAGGACGAACCCGGTATCTGTCCGATCTGCAATATGAAGCTCACCCCGATGAAGCAAGGTACCGGTAGCGGGGGAGCCCAACCTGTTGCAACTGGCGAGCGAAAAATTAAATACTGGCAAGCGCCCATGGATCCCACGTATATCCGCGATGAGCCCGGCAAATCCCCGATGGGGATGGATCTCGTTCCCGTTTACGAGGATGTCGTTTCTGGTGGCGGGATTCAGATCGACCCGGTAACCACGCAGAACATGGGTGTGCGCACTGAAATAGTTTCCCGGCGCGATCTTTCGCGCACCGTGCGTACCCTGGGCCTGGTGACCTACGATGAGCCCCGGCAGTTCTCCGTCAATTCCAAGATCGAGGGCTGGGTGGAGCGCCTCTATGTTAACGAGGATGGGCGGCAGGTAAAAAAGGGGCAGCCGCTGATGGAAATCTACAGCCCCGAACTGGTCGCCGCCCAGAATGAATACCTGCTGGCGTTGCAAAACAGCAGGCGTCTTTCGCAGAGCCCCTTCGGCGAAATTGCCGAGAGTTCCAGGCGCCTGCTCGATGCCTCTCGCACCCGGCTGAAATACTGGGATATCAGCGACAAGCAGATCAGCGCCCTGGAGCAGAGCGGCGAAGTAAGCAAAACCCTCACCCTGTACAGCTCTTATAGCGGGGTTGTTACCATGAAAAAGGTGGTGGAAGGGATGCGCGTGATGGCCGGAGAGGAACTGCTGCAGATCTCCGACATCTCCAAGGTCTGGGTCAACGCCGACATTTACGAATATGAACTCCCCTGGGTCAAGGTGGGACAGACCGCCCAGGTCGAGCTGCCCTTTGCGCCCGACAGGAAGCTGGAAGGGAAAATTTCATATATCTATCCCTATCTGCAGAGTGAGACCCGCACGGTCAAGGCCCGCATCGAATTCCCGAATCCGGGGCAGGAACTCAAGCCCGACATGTACGCCAATATCCGGATTGCCACCGGGGCGGTTCAGGGTGCCCTGGCCATTCCCGAGAATGCGGTACTCAATTCGGGAAAGGGTCAGACGGTATTCGTGGCCATGGGGGAGGGGAGGTTCGAACCCCGTTCAGTTAAGACCGGGGTGAGTGACGACAGCGGTTATGTCCAGATTCTCTCCGGACTTTCCGAAGGGGACGCCGTGGTGGTTTCGGCCCAGTTCATGCTCGATTCGGAAAGCAAGCTGCGTGAGGCGATCCAGAAGATGATCGCGCCCAAAAGTCAGCAACCCAGCGGTCAGGCCTCTGCAGAAACAACCCCGGAGCTCAACGACCTGTTTGATGAAAAACCTGCGCCGAAGCAGGAGGAACTTGACGACTTGTTCAAGTAGTTTCCAGCTTTTACGGCTTTCGATTTTTGACCTCTGACAGCAGGGAATTGACATGCTTGAAAATATAATCAGCTGGTCCATCCGTAATAAATTCATGGTCATCCTGGCGACGGTTTTCCTGATCGTCGGCGGGATCTATTCCCTCAAGAATATCCCCATCGACGCCATCCCCGACCTTTCCGACGTGCAGGTGATCATCTTCACCGAATACCCGGGGCAGGCGCCGCAGGTGGTGGAAGATCAGGTGACCTATCCGCTGACGACCCAGATGCTCGCCGTCCCCGGCGCCAAGGTGGTGCGCGGGTACTCCTTCTTCGGCTACTCCTTCGTCTATATCATCTTCGAAGACGGCACCGACATCTACTGGGCCCGCTCGCGGGTGCTGGAATACCTGAACTACGTCTCCGGCCGGCTGCCGCAGGGGGTTACCCCGACCCTGGGGCCTGACGCCACCGGAGTCGGCTGGGTCTTCGAGTATGCCCTGGTCAGCGACCGCCACAACCTGCAGGAACTGCGCTCCATCCAGGATTGGTTTCTGCGCTACGAGCTGACCTCGGTGGACGGGGTGGCCGAGGTGGCCAGCCTCGGCGGCTTCGTCAAGCAGTACCAGGTGGCCGTCGATCCCAACCGGCTGCTGGCCTACAACATGAGCCTGCCGATGGTCGAGATGGCGATCAAGAACAGCAACCTCGATGTCGGCGGGGGCGCCATCGAGATGGCCGAAACCGAGTTCATGGTCCGCAGTCGGGGCTATATCCAATCCCACGACGATCTCAAGCAGGTGGTGGTGGGGGCCAGCCAGCGCGGCACTCCGGTGCTACTGCGGGATATTGCCGATGTGCGCATCGGGCCGGAGATGCGCCGCGGTATTGCCGATCTCAACGGGGAAGGGGAGACCGTCGGCGGCATCAT
>NZ_JBFHGD010000099.1:0-12220 GCF_041583255.1 Trichloromonas sp.
ATTCATTCAGTTGAGTAAAGTACATAGTCAGAATCTATTTTTGCCACGGTCAGAATCTGTGAAAATCTGTTACGGCAAAAGCTGCAGGGATTTGACCCGGGGTTTAACAACAGGCCTTGACAGACTTTCACCGCGGCTAATCAGGCTTTTGATCTCAGGGGCTAAATCTATTTTTGCCGCGGTCAGAATCTGTGAAAATCTGTTACGGCAAAAGCGCAAGGCTCTTGGACTGGGGTTTAACAACAGACCTTGACAGACTTTCACCGCGGCTAATCAGGTTTTTGATCTCAGGGTCTAAATCTATTTTTGCCGCGGTCAGAATCTGTCAAAATCTGATACGGCAAAAGCTGCAGGGCCTTGACCCGGGGTTTAACAACAGACCTTGACAGACATTCACCGCGGCTGATCAGGAACACGAATCACCGCACCTTGAGCTTTCATCTGCATGTATCAGAGCGGATCATCTGAGGTCAGTTGCGTGCGGACGGGTAATCCGCTTCGCCCCTGTTTTGCATTGGAAAAGGAGAAACCATGGTGACCTGGATAAAAAACAGCATCTCGGTGAAAATCTGCATCTCGCTGATCGTCGTGCTGGCGCTGATCATGGGGGCGTTCACCTACCTCTTCGTGGAGCGGCGGGCAGAGTCGCTCAAGGAGATCATGTTCACCAAGGCCCGGGTCATCGCCCTGGTCGGGGCCAGCAGCATGGTCACCCTGCTCGAGGATGCCATCGACAGCGGCCGCTTCACCCGCGAACAGGTCTTCGACCGGAATTACCAGCCGATCACCGAAGGGCCGCTGGCCGGCGCCGCCATCCCCAAGTACTCGACGGCCTACGACGCCTACCTCGACGGCAAGATCCGCACGATTCAGGATACCATTCTTGAAGAAGACAATATGGTGGTCTTTGCCGTGCTGGTTGATCGCAACGGCTACCTGCCGACCCACCACAGCATCTATTCCCAGCCGTTGACCGGCGACGCAGTCAAAGACCGGGACTGGAACCGGACCAAGCGCATGTTCACCGACCCGGCCGGGCTGGCGGCGGCCCGCTACACCGGCAGCGACGGCAACAAGGTGCTGCGGCAGGTATATCAGCGGGATACCGGCGAAACCATGTGGGACATCACCGCCCCGGTTTATGTCAAGGGGGAGCACTGGGGCGGTTTCCGGGTCGGCCTGTCGATCCGTGAAACCGAAGAGGCCATCGCCATGCTGCGCAACACCGTCGTCATGTGGATGGCGCTGCTGCTGGCGGTCGCCTCGGTCACCATCTACCTGGTGGTCATGCGGGTGACCCGCCCGCTGAAACAGCTGACCCGGGTGGCCGACCGGATTGCCGACGGCCGCCTCGACGAAACGATCGAGATCGACTCCCATGACGAACTCGGCCAGCTGGCCAGGGCCTTCAACAAGATGACCCAGGTCATCGTCAAGAACCTGCGCAGCGAAATCGACAAGAGCAACCGGCTGATGTTCGGGCTCAAGGAGGCGGTCCAGCAGCTCTCGACCAGCGCCAACGAGATCATGGCCATTTCGGCCCAGCAGTCGAGCTGCGCTAACCAGCAAGCTTCGGCGGTGCAGGAGGCGAGTACCACGTCGTTGGAGATTGCTGCCACCGCCAAGCAGGTGGCCGAGAACGCCCGCCGGGTCGAAGCCCAGGCCGAGAACGCCAGCACCGCCAGCGGCAACGGCATGAAGGCGGTGGAAACCGCGGTCGCCGGGATGGGCCGGCTCAAGGGGCAGGTGCAGGTTCTGGCCGAGGCGATGGTCGAACTGGGGGAGAATTCGCAGAAGATCGGCGGCATCGTTGACATCATCGACGAAATTTCCGACCAGACCAACCTGCTCGCCCTTAACGCCGCCATCGAGGCGGCCGGCGCCGGCGAGGCCGGCAAGCGTTTTTCCATCGTGGCCAGGGAAGTCAAGCGGCTGGCCGAGCGCACCGTCGACGCCACCGCCCAGATCAAGGGGCTGATCGAGGAGATCCAGAAAGCGACCAACTCGAGCATTATGCTCACCGAGGAGGGGAGCAAGGGGGTCGATTCGGCCAGCGCCCTGGTGGCCGACATTGCCGAGGCCCTGAAAAAGATCATCGCCGTGGTCCAGGATACCACCCTGGCCGCCCGGGAAATCAAGCTCTCGACCCAGCAGCAGACCACCGCCAGCGAGCAGATGGCCGAGACCACCGTCGAGGTCCGCGAGGTGGCCACCCAGGTCGCCGCCAGCGCCGAGGAGACGGCCCAGGCGATTACCGAACTGACCAGCCTGGCCGAGCGCCTGCGGGATCAGGTCGAGGCCGAGGGCTGAGGTGGATTCAAGCCGATACATAGGTATTTTCTGCCGCGAGGCCGAAGAGCACCTGCAGACGCTGCGCCAGGGGCTGATGGCGCTGGAGAAGCAGGGGGTCGACCCGGAGCGGATGCGTCCCCTGCTGCGCAGCGTCCACACCCTCAAGGGGTCGGCGCGCCTGCTCAACCTGGTCGATTTCAGCAGTCTCACCCATGCCATCGAAGACCAGCTCAAGGACCTCGAGCGGGGCGAGCGGCCGGTGACGGCCGAGTGGATCGACCTGCTGCTGGCGGCGACCGAGTCGCTGGCGAGCATGGTCGCCGCTGTCGCAGCGGGCAGCGAACCGGGCTTCGCGGTGGCCGAGGTGATTGCCGGGCTGGCCAGCGGCACCCTGGCCCCGCCTGCGGCGGAGCGTCCTTCGGCTGCCGCCGATGAGCCCAAGGCCGGCATCGAATCGGTGCGCACCAGCGTGGCCCAGATCGACCGCCTGGTCAACCTGCTCGGCGAGGTCTCCATCGTCCGCGAAGCCTTCACCGACCGCAGCAGCCGGCTGGGGGGGCTGCTGCGGCAGCTTGACCTGCTGCTGCCCGGGCTGCGGCAGAGCGAGGTGTACCCCCGGCTGCGGCAGCTGCGCGGCGACCTGCGGCAGCTGGCGACCGAGCTGGAGCGGGACGTCTTCTCCATCCAGTACCTGGCCGACGAGCTGCAGGGGGAGACGACGACATTGCGCATGCTCCCCCTTGCGGTCATTACCGGTGAACTCGAGGGGCTGCTGCGGAAAATGGCCCGGGAGCAGGGCAAGCAGGTCGACTTCGTGGTGAGCGGGGATGAGCAGGAGCTCGACCGCCGGATGCTCGAGTCGATCCGGCCGATGCTGGTGCACCTGCTGCGCAACGCCGTCGATCACGGCATCGAGACGGCCGCTGAGCGCAGCAGCGCCGGCAAGCCGGCGACCGGTCGGATCGAGCTGCGGGCCAGCTTCGAGGGGGGGGCGGTGCAGCTGGTCCTCTGCGACGACGGCCGCGGGCTGGATCCCGAGCTGCTGCGGCAGGTGGCGGTAAAGCGCCGCCTGCTCAGTCTTGAGGAGGCCCGCGCCCTGTCCGACGAGCAGGCGCTTTACCTGATTCTCAGGCCGGGCTTCAGCACCCGCGAGATCGTGACCGACCATTCGGGCCGGGGGATCGGCATGGACGTGGTCAAGACGACCATCGACCAGGTCAAGGGGAACCTGCAGATCCAGTCGTCGCCCGGCAAGGGGACGACCATCGTGCTGCAGTTTCCGCTGACCCTGGCCGTTATCAATGGCCTGATTGTTGCGTGTGAAGCAGAGACCTTCGTCGTGCCGCTGCATTACCTGGTGGAGATTCTACAGCTGGAAGCTGCCGATATCCTTACCGAAGGGGGGCGCGAAGTGGTTCGTGCCCGGGGCCTGACCATGCCGCTGGTCTCCCTGCAGGCGATCCTCGGGCTGTCGAAGCAGCGGAGTGTGCCGGTGAAATCGCGGTTTACCGCGCTGGTTCTCAACTTCCGCGGCCAGCTGCTGGCCTGCCAGGTCTCCCGCTCCCTCGGGGTGCAGGAGGTCGTGGTCAAGAACCTGGGCGATCAACTGCGCCAGGTCCGTTTTTTTACCGGGGCGACGGTTTTGCCGAGCGGCCAGCCGGCCCTGATCCTTTCGGTGGCCGGACTCTTCGGGGCCGGACTTGCGGCCGGCGCCACCCATCTGCAGCGTGACCTGGAAGCGCAGCAGGCCCGCGCTGTCAAGGGGCGGATCCTGGTGGTCGACGATTCGGTGACCACCCGCACCATGGAAAAGAACATCCTCGAAGCCCGGGGCTACCAGGTGACGGTGGCGGTTTCCGGGGAAGACGCCCTCGGCAAGCTGGCCACCCAGATCTTCGACCTGGTGGTCAGCGATGTCGAAATGCCCGGCATCAGCGGCTTCGAGCTGACCGAAAAGATTCGCGAGAATGAGCAGACCCGGGACCTGCCGGTGATCATCGTCACCTCCTTCGCCGCCGATGAGGACAAGCGGCGGGGGATTGCCGTCGGTGCCCAGGCCTATATCGTCAAGGGGAGTTTCGACCAGGGGCTGCTGCTGCAGGCGGTGGAAACCTTTATCGGGTAACAGGAACCATGATCCGCGTACTGATTGCCGACGACTCTGAACTGGTGCGCACCGTGCTCCGCGACCTGCTGACCCAGGATCCGGAAATCGAGGTGGTGGCCGAAGCCGGCAACGGCCGCCAGGCGGTGGCGGAGACCTGCCGACTGCGCCCCGACCTGGTGATCATGGACATCCTGATGCCGGAGATGGACGGGCTCACGGCGGTTTCGGAAATCATGGCCTGCTGTCCGACCCCGATCCTGGTGCTGTCGGCCAACCTGAACCCCGAGGAAAACCGGCATGCCTTCCAGGCCATCAACCGCGGCGCCCTCGACGTGATGGAAAAACCGGCCGGACTGGGCAGCGACCCTTTCGGGCCGATCGCCGCGAAGCTGGTTTCCGAAGTCAAATTTCTCGCCCGCATCCGGGTGGTTCGTCATTTTCGCCGCGGCCCGGCGCTGCCACAGGCGGTGCCGGAGGGCCCGCTGGTTGACGCGGGGGGGCGCGATCTCCTCGCCATCGGCGCCTCCACCGGCGGGCCGCGGGCGGTGCAGCAGCTGATGAAGGTTCTCGACCCGGCGAGCGGGGCCCGGGTGCTGATCGTGCAGCACATTGCCGGCGGTTTCGGCAGGGATTTCGCCGGCTGGCTCGACCGGGAAAGCCGCTTCAGCGTCCGTTTGGCCCGCCACGGCGACCGGCTCGAGCCGGGGCTGGCCCTGGTGGCCCCCGACGGTGTTCACCTGACCGTCGACGACGAACAGGTAAGGCTGGCGGCGGCGCCGCCGGTCAACAGCTGCCGCCCCTCGGTCGACGTGCTCTTCCGCTCCCTGGCCGCTTCGGCGCCGGTGGCGGCGCGGACGGTGGCGGTGCTGCTCACCGGCATGGGGCAGGACGGCGCCGAAGGGATGGCGGTCCTGCGCCGGCAGGGCGGCTTCACCATCGCCCAGGACGAAGCGTCGAGCACCATTTTCGGCATGCCCAAGGCGGCCATCGCCCTGGGCGGGGCACGACAGATCCTCTCCCTCGAAGCGCTGCCGGCGGCGCTGGCGAAATTGCTGCAGCGATAAATTCGCCCCAGGGCTTTTCAATTGCCGGTTGTCTGTGGTATTAAATCCGCTCAAAAACTTTTGCGAAAGCATCCTGATAGAAAGGCTTTTTCATGTCCCTGCGCGTTTACAACACCCTGAGCAGCCGTAAAGAGGATTTCAAGCCGCTGGTTCCGGGGAAGGTCGGGATGTACGTCTGTGGCGTTACCGTCTACGATTACTGCCACATCGGCCATGCCCGGGCCAACATCGTCTTCGATATCATCTATCGCTACCTCAAGTTTTCCGGTTTCGCCGTCAACTACGTCCGCAACTACACCGACGTCGATGACAAGATCATCAAGCGGGCCAACGAGCGGGGGATCGACAGCCAGGCGCTGGCCGAAGAATTCATCCGCGCCTTTGACCAGGACATGGCCGCCTTAGGTCTCGACCTCCCCACCTGCCAGCCCAAGGCGACCGAGCATATGGCCCAGATCATCGCCATCGTCGAGCGCCTGATCGAGCGGGGGATGGCCTATGAGTCGGCCGGCGACGTCTATTTCGCCGTCGAGAAGTTCCCCGGTTACCTCAAGCTGTCCAAGCGCAACATGGACGAGATGCGGGCCGGCGCCCGCATTGCGCCCGGCGAGCAGAAGCGCAACCCGATGGATTTCGCCCTCTGGAAGGCGGCCAAGCCCGGCGAGCCATCCTGGCAGTCGCCCTGGGGGCCGGGCCGGCCCGGCTGGCACATCGAGTGCTCGGCCATGAGCATGGAATACCTCGGCGAATCCTTCGACATTCACGGCGGCGGCAAGGACCTGGTCTTTCCCCACCATGAAAACGAGATCGCCCAGAGCGAGGGGGCCAACGGCAAGCCCTTCGTCAAATACTGGCTGCATAACGGCTTCGTCAACGTCAACCAGGAGAAGATGAGCAAGTCGCTGGGCAACTTTTTCACCATCCGCGACATCCTGGAGAAATACGACGCCGAGGTGGTGCGTTTCTTCATCCTCTCGGCCCACTACCGTTCGCCCATCGATTTTTCCGACCAGAACCTCGAAGACTCCAAGGCCGGCCTGTCCCGCTTCTACGAGGCCCTCAAGGCGGCCGACGAGACGCTGGCGGCCAATCCCCTGCAGAAAGGCGCCCCCTGCCGCGAGGTGACCCCGGAGATGCGCGAGATTCTCGACCGTATCGAGACCGTGGAGGACCGCTTCTGCGAAGCGATGGATGACGATTTCAACACCGCCCTGGCGATCGGCCACCTGTTCGACCTGGTGCGGGGGATGAACCGCATCGTGGCGGAAAAATCTTATGACGATTGCCCCCTGCTGCTGGTTGGGCTGAAAGACGCCCTCGGCCGGCTGCGCAAGCTCGGCGGCGTGCTCGGCCTGTTCGGGTCGGCGCCGACCGCCTGGCTCGACGGGCAGAAGAGCGCCGGCCTCGAAGGGTCCGGGCTCAGCCCCGAAGTGATCGAGGGGTTGATCGCCGAACGCCAGCAGGCGCGCAAAGACCGCAACTTCGCCCGCGCCGACCAGATCCGCGACGAGCTTGATGCCAAGGGGGTCATGCTGCTCGATGGCCCGCAGGGGACGAGCTGGAAGGTGAAATAAGCTCTCCTGGGCGGCAAAATAAATAAGATGAAGGGCGCAGAACCGATCAGCCGGGTTCTGCGCCCTTTTTTTATCCCTGCCGGTTGAAATGACGCCACCAGAGGCTCTCGGTTGAGTAAACGTTTTTTTGTGGTACGCTTAATGAGCTTTATTCTTTACCTGACCGATTCCGGTTTCATCCCTTACGGCACCCTGTTGACTTACCCTGACAATCTAGAAGAGGAGCGATCATGGCCAGATGGATGTTGGTTTTATTAATGGTGCTGCTTGGCTTTGGACAAGCTTTTGCCGCAGCGGAAAACTCCCTGCAGATCGAGTCGGTCAAGCCGGGGGCCATCGTGGCCATCGACAGGATTGTCAATGACGGCAAGGTGATTATCAGCGTCTCCGATGCCGGCAAGCAACCGGTTCTGGGCTTGGGTGTCGCGGATTTCACCATCACGCAGGACGGCAGAAAGGCCAATATTATTTCGGTGGAGTCCTTCGAGCAGAACCTGGATGTCCCGCGGCATATTGTCCTGGTGCTCGACAATTCCTTTTCGATGCAGGAACGCAATGCCGTCAAGCCGATTCTTGCGGCGATGGACGAACTGCTCAAGATCGTTCGTCCGATCGATCAGGTTTCCCTGGTGGTCTTCAGTGACCGGGAGACCCGCAAGGTGGGGGGCCGGAACCTGCATGTCCAGATCCTTCAGTCCAGCAGTCCATCCGAACTGAAGGGTTTCGTGAAGCAGGCCTACAGCGGCGGGCTGACATCGAAGACGGTGCTGCACGAGGGGATGCTGGCCGGACTCGACCTGGTCAGCCGGATGCCTGAAGGCGAGCCCAAGTTCATGGTGGTTTTCTCCGACGGCGAAGATCTGAACAGCGACGTCTCCGCTGATGAAGTCATCCAGGCCAGTTCGGGAACCAAGCGGTTCGCCGGCTATGCCATCGACTATATGCCGGGCCCCGGCGTCGATCCGTTGCTCGATGCCTTTGTCAACCGGAGCGGGGGGCAGGCCTGGAAAGCCAGGGCCGAGTCGAACCTGGTGCCGATCTTCCAGGCGGTGGCCTCCAGGCTGCAGTACAACTATGTGGCCAGCTACCTCTTCCCGACCCTCGGGAGCCTGGCGGTGGCGCCCGGCACTGTGACGGTCAAGGAGGTCAAGACGATCGAAGCCTCGCCGATGCTCGGTCATGTCTATTTCGCAACCGGGTCGAGCGAGATTCCCGGTTCTTATCTTCGCTTCTCCGATCGGGCCGGCACCGCAGGCTTTGCCGAATCGATGCTCCGCGGCACCCTTGAAAAGTATCGCCATGTGCTGAATATCGTCGGCAGCCGGATGGCCAAACATCCCGAATCAACGATTACCCTGGTCGGCTGCAATGCCAACTATGCTGAGGAAAAGGGCAATACGCAGCTCTCCGCCGCGCGCGCCCATGAGGTCAAGGTCTATCTGCAGACCTTCTGGGGGATTCCGGGCGACCGGATCCGGGTGGAAGCGCGCAATCTTCCGGAGCAGCCGAGTACCAGCCGGATTGAAGAAGGGCGGGCCGACAACCGGCGCGTGGAAATCCGCTCGGAAGCCCCGGCGCTCCTCGACCTGATCCGCAGTACCTACATCGACACCCGGATCGATAAGACGGCGTTGACCCTGCGGCCCACCGTCGACAGCGTGTACGGCATCGCCCGTTGGCACATCACGGCGACCGCTGCGGGAAAAGGCCTGGCCAATATCGCCGGGGAGGGCGCGCCGGCTAAAGAAATCCAGGTTCCGCTTACGATCAGCAATCTGAATGAACTGGCGACTTCCGGGGACATCAAGGTTCGCCTCGACCTGGAAGATCTGAAGGGGCAGCAGACGACCTTGGCTGCCGAGCCGGTGAAGGTTGATTTTATCCAGACCAGGCAGCAGATGGCCAGCAAGCAGGGCTACCAGGTTCAGGAGACGTACGCCCTGGTCCTGTTCGATTTTGACAGTAACGATGTTGACGCGCGCAACCAGCAGATCGTCCATCAGATTGTTGACCGCATCCGGGCGCTGCCCCAGGCGACCGTCGAGATCGTCGGGCATACCGACAATATCGGCAAGGAGGATTACAATGTCAAACTGTCCGAGCGGCGGGCGAAGGCGGTCTACAGCCTGCTGATGAGTGCCTACGGCGAAGATGCCGAAAACCGGATCCGTTACCGGGGCGTCGGCCCCTTTGACCCCTTGTATGACAACCTGTCGTCCGAGACCCGGGCCTTCAACCGGACGGTCACCATCACGCTCGATTACCTGGCGGCTGAATAAGGCCGGCTGAAGGAATTTAGCTAAAGGGCAAACTTTGCGGCTGCTTGTCGGCGTCCGGATCTCCGGGCGCCGACGTTTTTTTTGATGGGGGCGGATGCGGCCTCTCTGTCAGGGATGCGGATATCTTTTCCTACATTTCTGATGCATCACAGCAAGACCATATACGGATTGATTGAGCGGCCGGCATAAGTCTTGTGGGGAAAATCTGGGAAAAATGAGAATTTTTTGTCAGGTCATTGCCAGGGGCCCGGCGCTACCCAGTTTGCCGGAATCGCTACGCGGGAAGAGAGTGCTACGACAAGCGGTTCGATGAAATCTTTGATGGCATGCACAACATCAGCAAAGTTTTCAGGAATATGAGCTTGCCGAAGGCGTCTGTGAAACGCAGTCCACTGAATTTGTTTCATCATCACGAACTCATCCCTGAACGCCGTGACGATGCCGGGGAGTGCGGTCTCCCGTCTCTCGAAGGTAAGACGAATGGCCTCGGCCATATTATCCCCAGAGAAATCAAATTGCCGGGAGAGCAGCCAGATGTCGTAAAAATCCTTCATTCGACTGTTCAATTCACCGAGCTTCACCATCGCTTCAAACTTCTCGGCGATGGCACTTTCACGGCTGTAGCACAGCAGTCGTGGTCCAGGAGAATCCAGCAGGGTTGGTAAGTCTGACATTTCAGGCCCAGGAAATACAACATCGCCGAAACCGATATCGATCTGCATATGGATCCGGGCTGAATCCAATGTTCCTCGAAAGCGCACCCGGATGCCTTCATAGTCGGCGTCCTCGGTGATTCGCTCGGTCTGAAGGGAGGCCGGATCAAAGACAAGCCCGTCAGGCGCTACAGCAACCGCGATAATGTCACGGAACTGTGCAGCAATGATGCCTTCTTCATTGCTGGTTCTGCCGAGAAAGTCGATGTCCATGGTCGGACGCACCCCCGGGGACCGCCAGGCTCTCAGCATCAACGCACCCTTGAGAATAAAACGGTCAGCGTGAACGGATTGTGACAGTCGATACAGGAAGCGCTCCATCGCGTAATACTGAAGCAGCTCATTGAAGGGGCGCTGATCGATCCTGGCGCGGCTGAGCAGGCGATGCCGCACGGAGGAGGCCGTGTCCTTCGGGTTTTTCACGCTCACAGCAGAGCCTCCAGGTAGGGCTTCATCTGCTTGTCGACCCGGCAGACTTTGGCATATTTCAGTACTTCGTCCGGGCTGAATTGTTTGCGTGCCTTGTATGTTTTCAGGGCTTCCAGAACCACATCCATCCCGAGTTTGTTGCGAAACTTGAAGCAGTCCGCCAGGGTCTTTTCCGGGTTGTAAATTTTGACGGTCAGCCCATCGATCTGGTGCTCTTCGATCCCGGCATGGAACGCGGCCGCGGAAAACTTGTGCGCCCGGACCGGGGGGAAGTCGAGAGTCGGCATCCGCGAGTTTCGGGGAACGGCGACCGAAACCTCGTGGGGGATCTGCGTTGTGAGCTCGTGGTACGCCAGCGCGGAGACCAGGCAGATGACGGCGTTCGGGAACCGGAGACTCACCGTCACCAGATCAGGGTTTCCGATGGGCGGCAGTTCCGCCAGTCGATAGACCCCTCGCGTCACCTGTTCGATGAGACCCTTGTCCCGCAGGGAGTACAGCATGGTGCGGCTGATCCCCAGGGCCAGGGCCTCACTCATGCGCAGTTGGCCGCCCTGTTGGCGAAAGATTTCGAGAGGGGATTTTTTCATGGCAAGACATATTGCTCCCACATGAATATAAGTGGCTACATTTTGTCTTAATTCACGGTGGGGGGCAAGGAGAAAAATAAACAGGTGCAAGATGTTCCCGCTGAATAGCGCGGGCTTGTTCTGCCCGGGCACGGATGGTAGCCGAAGATTCACCGTCCATCGGGTCGGCCAGATATTTATGAGGCACCACGAAAGGGCTTTGGCTTACATTTCTGCTTCATTGTACCGGGTGCGGTGATTGATGATTGGCTTGCCACGGATGACCCGTCACGGCAGGTTCCTTCTCCCTTCTCCCTTCTCTCCGCCCTCTGCCCTCTGCCCTCTTCTCTCCGCCCTCCGCCCCCCGCCCCCCTCTCCGAAGTCTGGACCTTTGTCCTGCGCGCAGGTACAATAGGCTCCATGGCCAAATTCATCCTTAAATCCGACTACCAGCCCCGCGGCGACCAGCCCCAGGCGATCAAGGAACTGGTCGAGGGGATCGCCCGCGGCGACAGGCACCAGGTGCTGCTCGGGGTCACCGGCAGCGGCAAGACCTTCACCATGGCCAACGTGGTGGCCCAGCTGCAGCGGCCAACCCTGGTGCTGGCGCACAACAAGACCCTGGCCGCCCAGCTCTACGGCGAATTCAAGGAGCTCTTCCCCGACAACGCCGTCGAGTATTTCGTCAGCTATTACGACTACTACCAGCCGGAAGCCTACGTTCCCTCCACCGACACCTTCATCGAGAAGGATTCCTCCATCAACGAGGAGATCGACAAGCTGCGCCACAGCGCGACCCGCTCGCTGCTCTCAAGGCGCGACGTGCTGATCGTCGCATCGGTCTCCTGCATCTACGGGCTCGGTTCGCCGGAAGCCTATTTCGGCATGCTGGTCGCCCTGGAAGAAGGGCAGGAGCTTGATCGCAACGCCTTGCTCAAGCGGCTGGTCGAGATCCAGTACCAGCGCAACGACGTCGATTTTCACCGCGGCACCTTTCGCGTGCGCGGCGACACGGTGGAGATCTTCCCCGCCTACGAGGAGGACCGGGCGATCCGGGTCGAGTTCTTCGGCGACGAGATCGAGGCGGTCAGCGTGATCGACCCGATCCGCGGCAAGGTGACCGACCGCATCGGCCGCACCACCATCTTTCCGGCCAGCCACTACGTGGCGACCCGGCCGACCCTGGATCGGGC
>NZ_JBFHGD010000100.1:0-12139 GCF_041583255.1 Trichloromonas sp.
CATCCGGCCTTCATGCTCGCCGGGGCCGACCTCCCGGCCGGGGAAGAGAGCGCCCTCGAGGGCTTCGTCACCACCACGCGGGGAGGCTTTCCGATCCTTCGGGAGTCGCCGGCCGAGGCGTTCGCCTTGGGTGAAATCCGCTGAACTGAAAAACCGTCACGAGGAAGGCAGAAGCACATTGGATCAGTCAATCAAAGACAACCGGCCGCCCAAAAAACATCAGCCGAAAGGGCTGCCCATCCTCTACGAGGACAAGGACATCATCCTGGTGGAGAAGCCGTCCGGACTGCTGACCATCGGCACCGACCGGACCAAGTCGAGAACCGCCCACTACCTGCTCAATGACTATGTCCGCAAGGGTAATCCCAAGTCGCGCAACCGGGTCTACGTGGTCCACCGCCTCGACCAGGACACCTCGGGGCTGCTGATCTTCGCCAAGAGCGAAGAGGCCAAGAAGTTTCTGCAGGAGAATTGGGAGCAGACCGACAAGCACTACCTGGCCATCGTGCATGGACAGCTGACGCCCAAGGAGGGGAAGATTTCCAGCTACCTCACCGAGAATGCCGCCCAGCGGGTCTTTTCGACCCCGGTCGAGGCCAAGGGGAAACTCTCCCACACGGAATACAGGGTATTGAAAGAAGGGAAAGGGCTCAGCCTGGTGGAGATCCATCTGCTCACCGGCCGCAAGCACCAGATCCGGGTCCACTTCGCGGAAAAAGGGCATCCGGTCGCGGGGGACCGGAAATACGGCACCGGCGAACTGGTGTCGAAGCGGCTCGCCCTCCACGCCCGCTCGATTTCCTTCATCCACCCCTTCAGCAAAAAGCCGATGACCTTCGACACCGGAATGCCGGAGGACTTTGTCCGGCTGATCGGCCAGCTGTAACGACTGCCCCGGCAACAACATGCGCACAAAAAAAGGCAGGCTCCCTTTTCCGGGGAAACCTGCCCTTTTTTGTGCGCGCTTTTGCCGCCCGGATCACCCGGCCAGGCGCGGCAGCACGGCGGTGGCGAAACTGAGGACGAAGAAGAAGCCGCACATGTCGGTGACGGTGGTCAGCAGCGGGCTGGACACCAGGGCCGGGTCCATCTTGATCCGCTTGAGCAGCAGCGGCAGCAGTCCGCCGAGGGTGACCGCCACGATGGTGTTGGCCGCCAGCGCCCCGCCCACCACCAGCCCGAGGTACGGGTTCCCTTTCCAGAGCAGCGCCACGCCGCCGAGCAGCACCCCGAGCGCCACCCCGTTGATTACCCCGAGCAGCGCCTCCTTGCGCATGACGCGCAGCAGCTCGTTGGGGCGCACCAGTCCCAGCGAGAGTTCCCGCATACTGACGGCGACCGCCTGGTTGCCGCTGCAGCCGCTCATGTCGCTGACCATGGGCAGAAAGACCGCCAGGGTGATGGCGGCGGCCAGGGTGTCCTGGTAGAGGGCGATGACGCTGGCGGCGATGATGTTGAGGACGATGTTCAGGCTCAGCCAGGACAGCCGGCGGCCGGCCCGGTTGAAGAGCGGCATGGTTCGGAACTCTTCGCCGCCGATGATGCCGCTCAAGCCGAGGTACTGCTTGACGGTCTTTTCGCGGCGGGCCTCTTCGACCGACTCGGGCAGCACCACGCCGACCAGTAGCCCGCTGTCGTCGACCACCGGCGCGCCGAACAGGTCGTGGTCCTCGAAAAAGTCGCGCAGCTGCTCGAGCTTCGCCGACACGGGGATTTTATGGGGATTGCGGATCATGACCTTGTCGAGGGTGGCGCTGCGCGGCAGAAAGAGCAGATCGTGCATGCGCAGCACCCCCAGCAGGCGCTCGTCCGGATCGGTGACGTAAAAGTACTGCACGTGGTAGTCGGCGTAGGTTTCCCGGTTGTCCTGCAGATCCTGCAAAACCCCGCCGATGGTCTTTTCGGCCGGATAGCTGAGGTATTCGGAAATCATCAGGCCGCCGGCGGTATCGGCCGGGTAGGAGAGAAACTGCCGGGCTTCGAGCGCCTCATCCGGCTTCATCTGCTCCAGTATCGCCTGGGCATCCTCTTCGTCCATCTCCCCGAGCAGGTCGACGACGTGGTCGCTGTCGAGCTCTTCGAGAATGGCAGCGGCCTGCTGCGGATGCAGCTCTTCGATGAGGTCGGCCGCCTGGGCGTCGGAGATATCCTCGATGACCTCGGCGGCGTCTTCGGGGGAAAGGAGTTCAAACAGGCGCCCCTGGCTTTCGGCGGAGAGACGGGAAATGGCTCGCGCGGTTTCGGTGGGGCTCATGCCGTCGATAAAATCGAGCAGCACGACGCCATCGCCTGCCTTGATCAGGCTTTCGAGCTGTTCCCAGGGGCGTTCGTGGATTTCGGGGAGATCGGCGACAGGTGTTTCCATGACAGCAGGCTTTCTCGGGCAGAAGGGCGGAGTATGGGTGGAGCGAACACGCCATACTATGCCTCAAGCACCGGACCGTTGCAAGTCGTCATAAAGGGACAGAAAGGAACTTGATTGGGCAGGCTACTTATCCGGGGCGAACAATCCCGCATCCAGCACCACCCGCTCTCCTCGCCGCAGCTGCTCCCGCACTGAGGCCAAGCGGCGGTCGAGGGTGTCGAGATCAGCCAGAGCGGCCCGCTCTTCGGCGCTGGTTTCGAGCACCGCGGCAATCGCCCCGTTCTTGATCACCAGCCGGCGGTCGCCGGACAGGGCCAGCAGCGGATCGTGGGTGGCCATGAGGACGATCTTCTCTTCACGGACGAGGAGTTCGAGGGCGCGGCGACGGTCGACCCCGGCGTTTTCGATTTCGTCGATCAGGACGATGGGCGAGACGCTGAGGCAGGCGACGTCGGCGATCATCAGCGCCCGCGACTGGCCGCCGGAGAGGGCGGTGACCGGGGTGTCGAGGGTGAAGGGCTCACCGGCCAGGTCGACGGCGGTGGCGTAGATCCGCTCGATCATCGCCTCGACCCCTTCGACCAGCCGGCTTTCGGCGTGCATCTGCAGAAATTCCCGCACCGAGAGGTCCATGACGAAGTTCATGTTCTGCGACAGCTGGGCGACCAGCCGCTGCTCTCCGGAGAGCCGGGCGCTCTCGTCGGGCGGCGCGTCGTCGAGCAGAATCCGCCGCCCGGTCGGGGTATCCCCCTGGGCCAGGCATTCGATATCCGCCAGCAGCCGGCTCTTGCCCGAACCGGTCGGACCGACCACGCAGACCACGTCGCCGGAGCGTAGCTCCAGGCTCATTTCTTCTCTCCGGCCGCTCTTGTCGCGGCCGCCGAGCACGGTGACCTTGCGCACCGGCTCGCGACCCCCGCCGCGAAAGCTTTCCATCTGGGTCATGAAGCCGAGCAGTTGTCCTGTGAGTGCCTCGCGGTCAAGGCCGAGGCGGTCGAGTTGCTCCGGCGTCAGGGCAGAAAAATAGTCGGACAGTGAAAGCGGACCGGCCGGCAGCGGCAGAGCGTGCGCGGCGAAGAAGTCGGCCAGGTAGGGATGCTGCTGCAGCAATGCGCGACAGGGCTGGCGAAGCAGTTCGGCGGCGGTCATGAGAAATCCATCGTTTTGACGTTGCCGATCTGGCAGTCCTTGCCGATGCGGGTTTCACCGAGGCAGTAGGAGCAGAGGGCGGCGGGCATGGAGAAGCGCAGGCGCTCCCCATCGAGGCCGGCGATTTCCGGGGCATTTTCGAGGTGGCGCTGCAGCAGCAGGCTCCCCTGGCCGGTGAGGCCGTTGACCGGCAGCACCGCCGCCTTGGGGTTGACCTGCTTGACGCGAAAGGCGAAGACTTCGCGCTCGGCCTGGGAGACGATGTCCCCCTTGGTGATCACCACAACATCGGCGCTTTTGAGCATCGGGCCGATCTTGCGCGGGGTGTGGACACCGCTCAAGTTGTCGATCACGCAGACCGCCAGCACCTGGTTGACGTGCGGTGAGCAGCGGTTGCACAGCCCGGCGCTTTCGCTGATCAGCAGATCGAAACCCTGGCGCACTCCCCACTGCAGGGCCGCTTCGATATTGGCGATGAAGAAATGATCGGGGCACAGGCCGCCGGCCAAGCCGGTTTTGACCGGAATCCCGGCTTTTTCATAACGCTGCTGATCGTCGCTGAAGAGACAGTCGAACTTGACCACGCCGAGCTTCACCCCGTTTTTGGCCAGCCCTTCGGCGGCCCGCAGGATCACCGAGGTTTTGCCGCAGGAGGGCGGCCCGGCGACGGTCACCAGCTTCATCCGAGCACTCCCTTGACCGCCGGCAGAAAGACCCGGTCGATGCCGGCGTTGACCTCGCGGATGTCGTTGCTACGCAGCCAGTCCCAGCCCAGCCACAGCAGGGGCGCATCCTGCAATTCCCCTTCGACCTCGGCGTGGGGGACCGGAAAGCGCGCCCCGACCAATGCCCGGGCCAGCTCGGGGCCGGTCAGCCAGTCGAGCACCGGCTTCAGTTCCTTCACCTTGTCCTTTTTGACCTGCAGGGTCACCGGGCTGGCCAGCGCGCCGTCCTCGGGCCAGAGGATGGCGATGCGATCCTTGTTCTTGACCCGGTGGGCGAAAAATTCGGGCATCACGTAAAGCGCGCCCCCGCCCCCGCCGTCGATCTGCTTGACCATCTGCGCCGGGTGCAGTCCCTGGCGCACGTTGGGCGCCAGCTTGAGCAGCGCTTCCTCGCCTCCGGCCTGGAAAATCGGCAGCAGCACGGCATGGCAGAAGAAATCGGCATTGCCGCGCAGGGTGATGTCCTTCAGCCAGATCGGGTCGAGGATGTCGGCCCAGCGCCTCGGCAGCGGCCGGTCGCCAACCTTGTCGAGATCGGCAACCAGCACCAGCGGATTGACACCGAAGACGAAGTACTCCCCTTTCGGGTCGGGAAGTCCGGCGGCGGCGAAGGCGGCGCTGGGGTTGACCTGGCCATAACCGACCAGGTGCCCCGGCTCGACAAAACGCTTATAAAACCGGTGGGTGTAGAAGGCGTTGAAGTCGGCCGAAACGATGATGTCGGGGAGTTCTTCGACCGTCTCGATGGTGTCGACATAGGGGTAGTAGGAAAGTTCCTGGTTGAGGTTGCCTTCCACCGCGTAAGTGATATCCAGCCCCTGCCGAACCCTGAGCTCTTCGAGAAAGCTGCTCAGCACCCGGCCGAAGGGAACCTTGAGCCCGCAGGGCATCAGCGCCAGCAGGGTCAGCTCACCGGCCTTGCGGATATCGGGAAGCCCCGGTGCCTCGAGCACCTGCTCGGTCGCCACCGTCTCGGCCAGCAGACGCAGAAAGATGTCGGCGTCAATCCCGCGGCTGCGCAGCGCCGTCTTCAGGGTGAGAAAGGGGGCCAGCACCCGCAGGCCGTCCTCGTTGACCAGCCCTTCCAGGCCGTGGACGACAAAGACCGGGTGCGCCTCGGGATGGCGGTCGAGCAGGGCGGCGATGGTCAGATCGAGCAGTTCGGTCATATTACCTTCCTAAAATCGGCCTCTCGCCCGCTCATTGCATTCGCTAGAGCGCGCAGAGATCGCAGAGGAAAATCTGTGAACAGAAAAAACCGGAGAAAGTCGTGGCAAGGCAAGGAACGTCCATATAAACCCTTGCCCTTCTCTGTGTCCTCTGCGTGCTCGAGTGAGCGAAGCGAACGGGCGAGAGGTCGCCTTTGACTTGTTACCCCGCCTTGGCTTCAAGCAGTTCGAGGTCGATATCCTGCCCGACCAGGCCGGCGGCGTCGGCACGGCACTGTTTGCAGTGGCGGGCCTGGGAGAGGATCAGTTCGGCCTGGTTGCGCACCATCTCCATCACCGCATCGGAGGGAGGTTCAATCTCTTTGAAAATGCCGACCGGGATCACCGGCATGATGTTCATCATCGCGGCGCCCAAGTTACGCACCCTGACCGCCAGGTCGAGGGTTTCGTGGTCGTTGACGCCGGGGATGTAGACATGGTTGACCTTGACCAGCATGCCGGCCTTGGCCGCCATCTCCAACCCCTTGAGCTGTTTTTCCAGCAGGATGGCCGCGGCCTTCTCCCCTTCGATCCGCTGGCCGTCATGCTTGATCCATTCGTAGACCTTGGCGCCGGTTTCGGGAGTCAGGGCGTTGATGGTCACAGTCAGGCTGTGCACGTCGTACTCGAGGATCGTTTCCAGCATCTCCGGCAGCCGCAGGCCGTTGGTCGACAGGCAGAGGGTCATTTCGGGAAAGGCCTCGCGCACCAGCTTGAAGGTCTCGAAGGTCTTCGGGTTGGCCAGCGGGTCGCCGGGGCCGGCGATTCCCACCACCTTGAGCTGGGCGCCACCCTGCTTTTCCATGTGCCGCTTGACCAGCCGCACCCGCTCTACCGCCTGGGTCGGAGTGAGCACCCGGCTGGTGACGCCGGGGCGGCTCTCGTTGGCGCAGTCGAACTTGCGTTCGCAAAAGCCGCACTTGATGTTGCACCCCGGCGCGACGGGAAGATGAATGCGCCCCGCCTTGCTGTGATCGCCGCCGAAGCAGGGGTGGTCGGTCTGGGGCCTCTGGTTCATCATCGGACATCCGCTTGCCATGATCGGTCTCCTTTCAACGCACAAGGGCGCTTTCGTACCTGCCGAAAGCGCCCTTGCCCTGGTCTGAAAATAAAAAAGCCCCATGGAAAATCCATGGGGCTTCGTTGCCTGGTTTCCGATGCGGCACTGCACTGTGCTGCATCCGGTCATCATCAGTTAAGCACGTTACGTGCCAAGCGTAAGTTACCGAAAAAATTAGGCAGAATGGGTCCCTCAACACCATCCTGCCTATGCCTTAGGCGATTGCACTCTGGAAAGTTAAAAAAATAATCAGATAAAGTCTTACTCCGTAGCCAGCGCCGAAAAATGTTGCAAATCAGGAATCACTGGCCTGCTTGCATTGGGCTTCAACAGCCTGGACCAAGGCTTGCGGTATTGGGCCGGGGGCAACGACGGCCTGGATGCCGAGCTTTTTCAGCTCATCCTTCGGATAGCCGCCGATCATGGCGGTAACCACCAGCCGACAACCGTCGATGGCCTCGGCAATCCCCTGAAAGCGTCCGTGCCGGAAGGGCTGGTCGGGCACGTAGGCACAGTACTTTTCCACCGAAACTTCCTTGACCAGCTGTGGGTTCCCCTGGTTGTAATCGTAGATCAGAAAACGCTCGGCGTGACCGAAGTGCTGATCGACTTCGGTACCGGTTTTGGATGTAACGGCGATAAGCATAAAAACTCCCTTAAAACCAGTGATTGGTGATTAGTGACTGGTGATTGGCAAAACCCACAGAACCAATCACAGACCACCAATCACTAATCACCGCTTTTCTTACGCTTCCATCGTGGTGAAGCTGAAGCACTTCTTCGGGCAGGCGACGCCGCAGCCGGCGCAACCGATGCAGTTATCCGAATTGATGATGGTCATGATCATGCGGGTCGAATCGGTCTCTTCGTCCACCAGGTCCTCGGGACCGAGCACCTTGCGGGCGCAGCTCTTATAGCAGCGGCCGCAGCCGATGCATTTTTCGGGGTCGATGGCCTCGGCGAAGGTCGGGGTCCAGCTTTTGCCACCGCGGGTCAATCCGGTCAGTAATGCCATGATAATTCTCCTCTTTTATGTGGTGTAGGGGCGAATTTCGCCTTCGCCCTTGCTGTACCGGGCGAATACGAAATTCGCCCCTACATCATTTATCCTTCCAGAAACCCGGGTCGTTCGCTCTTCAGCATCGCCTTACGCATCCAGGGGGGCGGGCTGCCGCGCAGAACTTCCTGCAGCTTTTCCACCACCAGGGTAATCGGCTCCTGCTCTTTGCTCTTGATCGGGTGGATCTTTTTCTGCACCAGCCGGGCCGCGGCCGGGCCGCCAATCTGGGCCACATAAACCAGGGCGCAATCATTGAGACCGGCGCAGCGGGCCTCGATGCGATCGGCCTCGTCGGCGCCTTCGGTCTTGACCTGGACCACCCCGGTGAACTCGGCCTCTTCGGGACCGATCTCCCAGATAAAAAACTGCTCGGCGCGGCCAAAATGCTCGTTCACGTGAATTTTATCGGTGCTGGCGAATGCCACTTTCATGACTAGACCTCTACTTTCTTTTCCAGAAACAATTTCAAATCGACGGGTTCGGATCATTAAAAATCCTGTTCACCGAGTGTTCTCAGGCGGCGTTGAATTTCAGACGGGTGGAGGACAACCCCCACCCGTCTTGTTCTGACTCCGTATCAGGAGCGAGCAATTTTGCGCAAGGTCAAGGAGGGTAAGAAATTGCGCGGAGGCGTAGCAGCGCTACGCCGCACAAGTAATTTCGAAACCTGACGCAGAGATTGCGTAAAAGGGCCGCTCCCTACCGCATCATTTCAAACCACTGGTCTTCGCAGGTCTCGTCCTTGATATCGAGGAACTTGTTGGCGATCATGGTCAGGATGTTGATCGCGCCCTGGTAACCAACAACCGGGGTGCGATGCAGGTTCACCCGGTCGATGATCGGGAAACCGATGCGAAACAGGGGGATCTTGGCGTCGCGGGCCGCCCACTTGGCGTGGGTGTCGCCGATGATGCCGTCGACCGGATCGGTCATCAGCAGGGAGCGCATGTGCCAGAGGTCCTTGTTGATGTAGACGGTGCAGCCCTTGCCGAAGGGCGAGGCCTCCAGCAGCGCCTTCATCTCTTTTTCGAACTTCTTGGTCGAGCGCGAGCAGAGGACATGATGGGGAATCGCGCCCATTTCGAGCAGGAAGCTGACGATGCCGATCAGGTAGTCCGGGTCGCCGGCGATAGCGAACTTCTTGCCGTGCAGGTACTGGTGCGCATCGGTCATCGCGTCAACCGCCCGGCCGCGCTCGGCTTTCAGTTCTGCAGGAATTTCCTTACCGAAAAGCTCCGAGAGTTTCATCAAAAACTCGTCGGTCTTCTTGATGCCGAAAGGCATCGGCATGACCAGCTTCTCACCGCTGAACTCTTCCTCGATCCACTTCATGGTGGTGACAGTGGAGTACTTCTGCAGGGCGATGGTCGCCTTGCCGTTGATCGACTCGGCCGCGTCCTCGAGCTTGGTCCCGCCGGGATAGAGCTTGTAGTGCCCATCGCAGGGGGTGTCGAAGACCTCGGAGGTATCGGCCATCACCGTGTAGGGGATGCCCATCGCCTCGAGCAGGCGCTTGTATTCGCGGACATTGCCGGTGCTGCCGTCGAAACCGGGAATCAGGTTGAGCTTGCCGGTACACTTGCCTTCGACCTTCTGCCCCTCGGTGAGGTACTTCAGAATGGCGAGCATCATCGAGTCGTAGCCGTGGATGTGGGTACCGTTGAAGCTCGGGGTGTTGGCGTAAGGCGTCGGCAGTTCCTCGGGGATGTGCCCCTGAAGCTTGGCGTTGGTGATGAAAGCGGTCAGGTCGTCACCGATAACCTCGGGCATGCAGGTGGTGTAGACCGGCATCATCTTCGGCTTGTAGATGGAGTAGGCGTTCTCCAGCCCTTCAAAGAGATTGTTCTGGCCGCCGAACACCGCACCGTCTTCGGTCATGGCGTCACAGGTGGCCGCCGCCGGCTCACGGTAGTGCCGGCTGAAGGTGCTGCGGAAGTACGAAGCGCACCCCTGGGAACCGTGCACAAAGGGAAGGCTTCCTTCGAAGGCGGTCGCCACCATCTGCGCCCCGAGCGGCTGGCAGGCATGGGCCGGGTTGATCACCAGCGCCTCGCGGGCGAAGTTTTTTTCCTTGTATTCTTCGGTATTGATCCATTCCTTGACCCGCTCAATTTCTTCCGGCGAGTGTTCGGTCACTTTTTTTAGCGCTACTGCTTCGCTCATGGCGATAACTCCTTATTGTTTGCCACAGAGACACGGAGAGCACAGAGAAATTCAAAAATCAGGTAAGGTTCGGGCTTGAAACCAAAACACAGGCTTTTGTCGTTGACCTTCTCCGTGTCTCCGTGCCTCTGTGGCCGATATTGTCTCTAAAACGGTGCCTTGACCAGCTTCCAGGTCGGGCTGTTGATCGCCATATCGATGTCGCGGGCGAAGATCTTGAACCCTTCGTAGCCATGGTAGGGACCGGAGTAGTCCCAGCTGTGCATCTGGCGGAAGGGGATGCCGGACTTCTGGAACACGTATTTTTCCTTGATCCCGCTGCCGATCAGGTCAGGCTTGAGTTCTTCAACGAATTTCTCCAGCTCAAATTCAGAGACGTCGTCGTAGATCAGGGTCCCTTTTGCCATCTCGGGAGCGGTACGGTCGTAGTCGTCCTGGTGGGCGAATTCGTAACCGGCGCCGGTGATCTGGATGCCGAGGTCCTCGTAGGCGCCGATGGTGTGCCGGGGGCGCAGGCCGCCGACGAAGAGCATGGCGGTCTTGCCTTCGAGGCGCGGCTTGTACTCGTCAAGGACCGCCTGCATGATCGGGGTGTACTTGGCGATGACCGCTTCGGCCTTCTCCTTGATGGTGTCGTCGAAGAGATCGGCGATGGCGCGCAGGCTCTCTGCAATTTTGGTCGGGCCGAAGAAGTTGTACTCGAGCCAGGGGATGCCCCACTTCTCTTCCATCACCTTGCACATGTAGTTCATGGAACGGTAGCAGTGGATCAGGTTGAGCTTGACGGTGTGGGTGGCGGCGATTTTCTCGACTTCGCCGTCGCCGGTCCAGACGCTCTTGACGTTGAGGCCCATCTCTTCGAGGATCGGCTTGGCGGCCCAGACGTCGCCGCCGATGTTGTAGTCACCGATCAGGGCGACATCGTAAGGACCGATCTCATCGGCGAATTCGTACTTGCCGATGATGTGGTCACGGATCGAGTCGTTGGAGATGTGGTGACCGAGCGACTGGGAGACGCCGCGGAAACCTTCGCAGTTACAGGGGACGACCAGCTTGCCGAGCTCTTCCTGCATCTTCTTGGCGACGGCGTTGATGTCATCGCCGATCAGCCCGACCGGGCACTCGGAAAGGATCGAGAGGCCCTTGTTCAGCGGAAAGAGCTCATCGGCTTCCTTCAGCAGAACTTCAAGTTTCTTGTCGCCGCCGTAGACGATGTCGCGCTCCTGGAAGTCGGAGGTGAAGTCCAGCGGGAAGGAGGTGACGCCGGGAACGCCCTGCATCAGGTTACGCCGGGTACCCCAGCTGTAAACACCGCAGCCGACCGGGCCGTGCGAGACGTGGATCATGTCGCGGATCGGGCCCCAGACCACCCCTTTGGCGCCGGCGTAAGCGCAGCCGCGCTGGCTCATAATCCCGGGAACGACTTTCTTGTTCGACTTGACCGCACAGGTCGAAGAGGTCGGCTCGTTGGCTCCCAGGTGGGGAGCACGTTTTTTCTGAGCCTTCTCCGGCATCGCTGCGAGGGTTTCCTCGATCAGCTTCTCGGTTCTTTCTTTGGTAACGCCCGGAACGGGCTTTCTTTCGTGGATCGTTTTATCGTCACCTTGATACATATCGTTACTCCTTAAATACCTGATTCTTAGATCAGCTCAACAGCGCCGCCGCTACGACGGGCAAGTTGCCCTCAGATCAAGGCGCTCCAGGGAGAGCGGGAAGCGTAGCGGACGCTACGTTGAACCCGCGAGCCCGCAGGGCAACGCCGAGCTGGGGGCAATTCGCCCGGCGCTTTAAGCTACCCCTTCGGCCTTGCCGACGATCGTCTCGTCTTCGGCTTCCATAATGCCGAATTCCATCAGCAGGTCTTCGAGCTCTTCCATCTCCAGCGGGGTCGGTACAACGAACATCGTGTTGTCGGCGATCTTCTGGGCCAGAGTCCGGTACTCCTGGGCCTGCTTGTGCTCGGGGGAGTACTCGATGACGGTCATGCGGCGCAGTTCGGCGCGCTGCACCTGGTTGTCGCGGGGGACGAAGTGGATCATCTGGGTGCCGAGTCGTGCGGCCAGAGCCGTGATCAGATCCGCTTCGCGGTCGGTGTTGCGGCTGTTGCAGATCAGGCCGGCCAGGCGGACGCTGCCGCTTGCCGCGTACTTGACGATACCTTTGGAGATGTTGTTGGCGGCGTACATGGCCATCATCTCGCCGGAAACCACGATGTAGATCTCCTGGGCCTTGTTCTCGCGGATCGGCATGGCGAAACCGCCGCAGACGACGTCACCGAGGACGTCGTAGAAGACATAGTCGAGATCGGGGGTGTAAGCGCCCTCTTCCTCAAGAAAGTTGATGGCGGTGATGACGCCGCGACCGGCGCAGCCGACGCCCGGCTCAGGGCCGCCCGACTCGACGCACATG
>NZ_JBFHGD010000101.1:0-11976 GCF_041583255.1 Trichloromonas sp.
ACCAGGTTCCCTTGCCGCTGCCGGTATTGAGGGTGATGGTGCCGGTGTAGCCGGTCACCGCCGAACCGGAGGCGTTGACCGCCGTGACCCGCAGCGGCTCAGCCAGGCAATTGATGCCGAAGCCGTCATGACTGAGGACAAAGCGGCTGGCCGAAGTCGCCGGCACCACCGTCACCCCGGCGAAATCGCTGCCGGTCTGCGCATTTCCCTTGTTGTCGGTGTACGTCAGGCTGGCGGTATTGGTGTAGGTGCCCAGCACATTGCCGCGAAAGGTGAGCGTGAGGGTGGCGCTACTGCTAGCCACAAGCGTACCGATGTTCCAGAGACCGGTTGCCGGAGTGTAGGTAGTACCGGGCGAGGCGACATGGCTGACATAGCCCAGCCCGGCAGGCAAGAGATCGTTCACCCTGACGGCAGTGACACTATTCTTGTTATCAGGATTGGCGACGGTGATGCTGAAAAAGGCGGTGCTCCCGATAGGAACCGACGAAGCGCTCACCGCCTTGAGGATGGTTGCGTTGTTGCCCGCGCAGGGGGTATAGCTGGTGCCCGAGCCGGTGCCGCCGGAAAGGTCCCAGTCTCCCTTGCCGTCGGGAAACCGCGCCACATCCTTGCTGCCCAAACTGCTTAACTGCAGATCAGTGTCATAGGCGAAAGAAGAGCAGGTCGGAACATAATGCTGCGGGATGGGCGAGGACTGGGAAAATTTAAGATAATCGATCTCGTTGCCGCTGGCATCGAACAGCACGACATTAAGCCCCGACCCTGCCGGCGAAGGCAGATTGCCGGCGACATAATAGGTCAGATAGCTCTTGCTGCCGGAGGAACAGTCCCGCAGGTTGGGGTCGTTGAGGTAAAAAGACAGCACCGGCGGACCGGGGGCATCATAAACTGCCACCCGCCAGGTGCTCCAGACCGACGGCGGAACCTGCGTGTTGTTGAGGATCATCACCTCGATAAAATTGGTATCGTTTCCGAAATAATATTCGTTGAGAGAAGCCTTGCCGCTGTATAAAATGGAACAGGCCCCCCAGGCCGGCAAGGCAGGGGCCAGCGCCAGCAGCCCCCACAACAACAATCCAAGCATCCGCTTCATGACGCTCTCCCGTTCTTGCCTATCATGGCCCGGTCACCCGGGCATCGACCCGCCGCGAGACGAAGCCCTCCAAGCCGTAGCTGCCGAGGCTGGCCCGCGATGACAGGTCATAGACGTGGTAGCTCAGCGTTCCCTCGACAATCGGCAGCGCACTCGTCGTACAACCGACCGTCACACTGAAGCCTTCGACGGTAAAGGTCGTGCTCGCCGCGCAGCCGCCAGCCGCAGCCCGAGCAATGCCCCATTCCATCCCGGCCTGCGCGGCCTGGTAGGCGCCGGCGCCCTGCAGGGCGAAGACGGGCGTACGCGACTGCACCCCGCTCAGGGTCACCATGAAGGCGCCGAGGGCCGCCAGCACCACCAGAATGAAGATGGCGTTGACCAGGGTAAATCCCCGTTGACTGTTCGCTGGATTTTTCATGGCGAGTTCACCACATGCACCTGCTGCAGCAGCTGCACCTTTTCGCTGTCTTCCTCGATGGTCAGCTTCAGCGTCACCAGCCCGGCCCGTTGGCTGGTTCCGGCCTGGTAGGAAAAATCGCAGCCGGTGACGTTGCGCGCCACCAGGTCGCCGCCGCCCAGAACCGGTGCCGGAGAAATGACATAGCCGTCGTACCGAGTCAACGTATTGGCACCGAGGTCGCAGACGTAACTGACCGGCGTGTCGACAAGAAAGAACCGCTGATAGGGGGACGGCAGGGGAAAGGCCGCCGGCGGAGCCTTCGGCAGGTATTGCAGGTAATTGACCGTGCTGGCGCCGACATCGACGGCAAAGCGGTTGTCGGCGTTGGCCAGGTAGGCGTTGCCGGTGGCGGCCTGGTCGGAGAGGTTGTAGATCACCAGCCAGCTGCCGGCCGCAGGAGACGCGTTCAGGGTGCCGAGAATATCGAAGCCGGTGTCGGCAGGATTACTGAAATCGAGGATATCGCCCGGCCCCTGGGCCCGGTAGCGGCCGCCATCGCTGGTGTGCAGCAGCTCCAGGGTTTTGCCTCCGCCGCTGATCCGCACGCTGTTGGGGAGCGCTTCGCGGATGTCCCGCTGCATCCGGCGCAGGGCCCCTTCGGCGCTATCGACCAGCTCGACCCGGCGTGAGAGCGCCACGTACCCCTCGACCGGACGGCTGATAAAAGCACCGCCCATGGCCGCGAGAATCCCGACCAGCACGATCACCGTGATCAGCTCAATCAGGGTGAAGCCGGAGCAGGATTTAATCCGTCGCAACGTCGTCATCCGCATCCTTAGTAATTCGCCCGGTAGCCGGCCAGCGTGACACTCTCGCTACCGGAACTGACCGTCACCACGGCGCGAAGCATGGCGACGCCGTTGAGGTTCGCCGGCTGCACACTGACATTCACGGTATAGGCAGACAGTTCGGGGATCGGCACATTGCCCTGGTCGCGGGCGCCGACATCGGTCAGGCCGTCATAATCATCGACATCGTCGAACAGGGCCCGCGTTGCCTCGGGTTCTCCCCCATCAGGATCGACATAAGGCTTGAGCAGGATTTCTTCAAGATAGGCTTCGGCGATGGCGACCGCCTGCTGACGGATCAGCGGGTCGGCACTTTGTGCCGTCGTGTAATTCATCACCAGCAGCACACCGGAGAGGGCGATGCTCACCACCACCATGGCGATAACCAGTTCGACCAGGGTCAGGCCGCGCTGTCCGGCATATCGGGAGAAGGATCCGGTCATGGCGTGTCCACGTACCCCGTTTCGCCAACGACGTTAAAAACGGGACCACCGGCGCTGAGCCCGGCAAAGTTGGTGGTCGCCCGGGCCGCGTTGGCCGCCCGGCCCAGAGGGGTAAAAATGATGGTCGCCGCCGTGGGAATCACGCCATTTGGCGGCGTTGCCGCGAAATTTCCCGCACCGGCCGGGTGCGGCACCGCCAGGGTGAAAGCGCTGCCGGTGTCGCAGGCGGTCCGCTGAGCCAGCGCATACCCCGTAGCCCCCAGCGTCACCCGAACATCGCAGCCGCTGGCCACCGCCAGCTTCTGGGCATAGCGGAGGGCGGAGACGGTTTCGTCGTGGTAACCGCGCTGCTGGAAAAGCTGCAGATCGAAAAGACGCGGGACAACAAAGCCCGCAAGGATGCCCATCAGGACGATGATTATCACCAGCTCGACCAGTGTAAATCCCCGAGGAAATTTTTTAGAGTGATGCTGCATGGTTCCCAAAAAATCCGGGGAGCCCTTGCTGACAGGGGCTCCCCGAATGGAAGGTTAAACTTCAAATTGGTGGTTGTACCTATTCCGCACAATTTTCAAGTCGCGTTACCAGCCCGTACCAACCTTTGCCAGCACGGCTTTGACCGGAGGAGGCCCGGCAGATTCGACAACTGTGATATTAATAGCAAATTCGGCCCCAGCACAATCCCCGGCGGTACCTTGTTCGTCGGAGCAAATCCCCAAATCAGGGGCAGTATCATCAACCTGCCAACCATCCGGAAGGCCATCCTGCAAAGCATCACCCAAAGAAGTGCCAGTTGTAATCAGCGGCAGTGCTTTATTGAGAAGGTTTCCTGAATAGTTCAGGGAAGTGGCCGCCTGGGCTGCGCCATAAACCCCATTGGCCGCTGCCTTCTTGGCATCTGTTTGCAGATCGATAAACTTGGGCACGGCCACAGCGGCCAGAATGCCAAGAACAACGATGACGACCACCAGTTCGATCAGGGTAAAACCTTTTTGATTGCTCATCTTGAATGAACCTCCCGTTGATGTTGTTGTGATTAGTTTTTAGTACGCGATATTTTTGCAATTATTGCACCACAGTTTAAGTTTTCGGCTGAAATATTTCCTCAGGCCCCTGTCCTTACCTCTCCTTTCATTTCGCCTGCTTCAGCCATGAATAGCGATTCTGAGCCGCGATCCTAACCCCCTCCGTCTGGTCGGTACCGGGCTCGTAACTGCCGTTGCCGTTCTTGTCGTCATAAACCAGCTCGATTCTGAACCGGACCCTGGGCGGATCGTTCAGTTCGGTCTGAAAATAATCCTTGTGCTTCACCCGGTACACCAGGCTCCGCTGCGCCTTATCGAAATACCAGTGCCCACCTTCGATGACGGCGAGGTCGGCCTGTTCCAGCTCCCCGAGGTAATTCTTCGGCTGCTCGCTGAGATAGTTCATGGGGTTAGTCGCCGCCATGGCGGCGATCTGCGCCACCTCGCCTTCGACAATTTTTTTGGCCACCTGCATGGCCACGGCGCTGCGCACGATCCCCAGGTTCTGCTCCATGGTCGCCCGCTCGACATCGACCAGCAGATCGAGATACTTGTCGATCGCCACCAGGAAGAGAATGGCGATGATCAGCACCACGACGACCAGCTCAAGAAAGGTGAAGCCGCGCTGATGGCGCCCGGAATTTCTTTTGCCGCGTCCGTTCATGGCCGCCCTTCTCAGCGCATCACCTGCGACAGGTTCCACATCGGCAGGAAGACCCCGAGGGCCAGCACCAGCACCATGCCGCCGATAAAAATGATCAGGATCGGCTCGATGGCGCTGGTCAGGTTTTTCAGATCGTAATCGACTTCGCGCTCGTAGAACTCGGCCACCTCGAGCATCATCTGGTCGACCGCGCCGGTCTCTTCGCCGACCGCCAGCATCTGCAGCACCAGCGGGGTGAACATGCCGGTGGTGCGGGCGCTGCGGGTGAGGGTATCGCCCCGCTCGATGCCGTTGCGCATGAGATCGAGCCGCCCTTCGACATAGACGTTGTCGACCGCCCTGGCGGTCAGGTTCAGGGCCTGCACCAACGGCACCCCGGCCGAGAAGGACATGGCGAAGGCGCGGGCGAAGCGGGTCAAGGTGGCCCGCAGCAGAATGCTGCCGACGATCGGCAGCCGCAGCTTGACCCGGTGCCAGAGCAGCCTCCCGCCGGGACTGCGGACAAACTGACGCACGCCGAGCAAGAGCAGAACCAGGCCAAGCAGCAGGTACGGCCAGTAGCTCACCGAAAACCGCGAGACACCGAGGATGATCCGGGTCGGCAGCGGCAGTTCGGCTCCGAGGCGGCTGAAGACCTTCTCGAAGGTCGGAATCACGAACAGGCTGAGCACGGCCATGGCGATACCGATCGCGATGGTGACGAAGGTCGGGTAGCGCATCGCCTGCTTGATCCGGTCGAGGGCCTCCTTCTCGCGGGTCAGGTAGATGGCGACCTGATTGAAGGTGTCATCGAGCTTGCCGGTATTTTCGCCGACCTGCACCATGCTGATCAGCAGCGTCGGAAAAATCAAAGGATGCCGGGCCAGCGCCACCGAGAGTTCGCGGCCGCTTTCGATGTCTTCACAGACCGCCTTCAGGGTCTGCGCCAAAACCGGCTTGCGGGTCGTTTCGATGAGCCCCCGCAACCCCCGCATCAGCGGCACCCCGGCCCGGGTCAGGGTATTCATCTGCCGGCAGAAAAGAATCAGGTCATCGATCTCCACCTTGCCGCGTCGACCGAAGGATCCGCGCAGCAGGGCGCCGACATTGATATCCCGGGAGACCTCGGCTATTTCCACCGGCGTCAGGTCGCTGGCCTGCAACTGCATGGCCACCGCCTCTTTGGAGGGAGCCTCAAGCAGCCCTTCGACCAGGTCGCCGCCGGCGCCGCGCGCCCGGTAACGGAAACTACCCATCGATCTATCCCTGCGTCCCGGAGACTGCCGTTAGCGCAACCTCTTCGATCTGCCCGGCGACACGAACGACCTCTTCGATGCTGGTCACCCCCTTGACGGCGTAATCCAGAGCACAGGAAGCCAGAGATTGAAACCCCTGCTGCTGACGGGCGATGTTGGCAAAGTCGGCATGGCTGTTACGGCGCAGGGCGTCGGCCAGCGGATAGTCGATCTCGAGCAGCTCGAAGACGCCGACCCGTCCGCGATAGCCGGTGTTGTTGCAGTTGGGACAACCGACCCCTTGCTTGAACCCGATCTCGCGGGCCGATTCACCGAGCATGGCAACGATCCAGCTCATCTGCTGCGGCTCGATGACCGCCTCGGTGGAACAGCCGTCACAGATGCGCCGCACCAGCCGCTGGGCCAGAATCGCCTGCAGCGAGCTGGCCACCACGTAGCCGGCCGCCCCCATGTCGAGCAGCCGCAGGGCAGTACTGACCGCATCGTTGGTGTGCAGGGTCGAAAGAACCATGTGACCGGTCATGGCGGCGCGCATGCCGATTTCTGCGGTTTCCTGGTCGCGCATTTCGCCGACCATGATGATGTCGGGGTCCTGACGCAGGGCGGCGCGCAATACGCCGGCAAAAGTCAGGTTGATCTTGTGCTGTACCTGCACCTGGTTGATCCGCGGCAGCCGGTATTCTACCGGGTCTTCGACGGTGATGATCTTTTTTTCTTCATCGTTAAGCTCATTGAGCGCCGCATACAGACTGGTGGTCTTGCCGCTGCCGGTAGGGCCGGTGACCAGCACCATGCCGTGAGGACGCTTGATCAGCCTCCGGAATCGCGTGAGGATCGCTTCGGGCATGCCGGTCTGGGCCAGCCGCAAAAGCCCGCCTGACTGGTCAAGCAGTCGCATGACCACCGCCTCGCCGAACTGCAGCGGCATGGTCGCCACGCGCACGTCGATGCTGCGATTGCGGACCTTGATGTTGAAGCGACCGTCCTGCGGCATGCGCCGTTCGGAAATGTCGAGTCCGCTCATCAGCTTGAGCCTTGAGACCAGGGCGGCGGCGATGCGTTTTTCTTTCATCACGTGTTCATGCAGCACACCGTCGACCCGCTGGCGGATGCGCAGAACCTGCTCGTCCGGCTCGATGTGGATGTCCGAAGCCCCGACCTGCACCGCATCTTCGAAGAGCGAACGCAGCAGGCGCACCACCGGGGCATCTTCGAGCTGGCTTTCAGGCAGCAACTCGGCCAGGTTGACATCCCCCAGCGAAAGCTCCTCGCCCAGCTCTTCGGCGATATTGACGATTTCGTCGGTGCGCCGGTAAACGGTGTCGATCGCCCGCAGCAGGTCGGACTCGCGCACCACGGCGAGCATGATCGGCCGCTTGAGAATCTTGACCAGTTCATCGTAGGCGAAGATATCGGTGGGATCGGCCATTCCCACCAGCGGCTCCCCGCCCCAGTTGGAAAGAACAATGGCCCGGTAGCGGCGGGCGTAGGTTTCAGGGAGCAGGCGGACAATGTTGGCGTCGTACTGGTAATGCTTGAGATCGACGAAGGAAATATGCAGCTGCTCGGCAAGAAATTCGAGAAATCGCTTCGAACTCAGGAAACCCATCTCGATCAGGGTGTTGCCGAGCTTGTGTCCGGTCTTCTTCTGGGCCGCCAGCGCCGTCTCGAGCTGCTGCTCGGTGATGATGCCGTTCTGGACCAGAAGGTCGCCGATGCGGATTTTCTTGCGCGTCAGATTCATGAAAACCTGTTCGTCGTCAGGGTGTCAGTTGTTCAGGGCGGCCAACCGCTGGCGGACGTACTGAACCAGTTCGGGGCGCAGATCCCGGGTCGCCAGCGCCTGCCGGTAGACGGCGCTGGCCTCCGCCCGCTGGCCCTCACTCTCGAGCGCGATGCCGAGCCCCATCCACCAGGTGCCTGCTTCAGGAAAATGCTCGACCATGCGCCGGTAGGTTCCGGCGGCATCGGCATATTGTCCCAGACGCTGCTGGGCCGCGGCGATCAGGGCGTAGTATTCGGGATCCTCATTCAGTGCCGGTCGTGGGGCCGGCAGGAGAACCGAACAGGCTTCACCAAAGGCACCCCGGTCGATCAGCAGCCGGGCATACCCCTTGCGAAAGGGGACATGATCGCCGGCACGTCTGACCCCTTCAGCGTAAATGTCCTCAACCTCGCTGACCCGCCCCTGTTCCAGCAGCAGCGCAGCCAGAGACTCGCGGGTGGGACGATGGTCCGGGTCAAGAGCCAGGGACTGCCGCAACCCGGCCTCGCCCCCCGGCAACTGCTGCGCCCCCGAATCCTGCGGTTCCTGGCGAACCGGCTGTTGTCCCCCCGGTTGCAGCGCTCGCGGCTGAGCGTTCCCGGTCAGCCCCCCGACCGGCGCAGCGCCGCGAGACGCTTCACCGAACGATTTAGAGGCGTAGGAGGGGGCGTCCGCCAACGGCAAGGGGGTCTGCGGGTAGAGATCAACCATCAACTGCGCCCCGCCGCTGATGAGGGCGGGCCGCCAAGACTGGCGCGAGTTGCAGGGAGCCGCCAGATGCAGCAGCAGCTCGGTGGCGTCTTGCACTTCGCGCACCTCGATGCTACGGACCCCGCCCCCAGCGGGGACACCTGTCAGGGTGCCGACGAAACGGGTCTGCGGCAAGCGGAGCACCAGACGGTCCGCCTCGCTGCGGATCTCCACCCCGCCCTCCGGTCGCCGGTCGAAATCGGCGACCAGTCGAGGCTGGTCGGTGCGCCCGACTACCCGCACCCGCTTCAGCCGGGCCGCATCGACCGGAAGCGCTTTGGGCACCGGAACCACCTTGGCCACCGGAACCGGCAATGGTTCGGATACGGCCGCTACGGCCGCCGATTCAGGCAGGGCCTCGAAGGCCCCGCTCCCGACCGACGGCTCAACCGGCACTGGCTCGGAAACGTCTGCCGAAACGCGCTCCGGCATGAACTGCGCAAGCTCCTCCCCGTTAACG
Organism: Trichloromonas sp.; assembly: GCF_041583255.1. Taxonomy (NCBI): domain Bacteria; kingdom Pseudomonadati; phylum Thermodesulfobacteriota; class Desulfuromonadia; order Desulfuromonadales; family Trichloromonadaceae; genus Trichloromonas; species Trichloromonas sp. Next base: position 8,690 of record NZ_JBFHGD010000101.1, read on the forward strand.
GGCGGCGCAGGCGCGACATCAATGACCGGGACTGGGGCCAGCGCCGTGGCAGCAGCAGGCTCCCTGGCATCGACCATGGGGGCAGGCGCAACCGGGGCGCGCAACAGGGCGATACCGGCCCAGAGCAACGCACCGACGGCCAACGCACCGATGCAAAGGCTGGCGACCAACCTGAGCGTCTGCTTTCTCCTGCCGACAACAGGGGACGCCACCCCCGATGGCAAGCCACGAACAGGGAGAGCATGGTCGTCAACCTTGCGGCGCGCCTCAATATCCTTGAGCATCTGATTGATAAGGCTCATCCGGCCATTCCCTTCAAGAAAAACCCGGCCAGAACAGCCAGACCCAGCGTAGCCAGAGCCCCGCCGGCCAGCAGCCAACCGCGCTTAGGACAGACAGCATCCTCGGTATCGGCAATGGCCACCTGCAGATGCTTCGCCTCGATACGCCGGCCCCCCTGCCCGTAAGCCGCCATCAGCGCCTTATGGCAGAGGATGTTGACCAGCCGGGGAATGCCGCAGCTCCCATGTCTCAGCAACTTCATTGCCGCCGGAGACAACGGCGCCCCCCCCTGATGACCGGCAACCAGCATCCGGTGCGCCACGTAATCACGGATACCCTCATCATTGAGGGGAGGAAGACGATAGCTGAAGACGATGCGCTGCCGCAGCTGGCGCAGGCAATCCTGTCGCAGGCGCACATCGAGTTCGGGCTGGGCGAAAAGCACGATCTGCAGCAGCTTGGATTTTTCCGTTTCCAGGTTGCTCAGCAGGCGCAGCGCTTCGAGGCTCTTTTCGGCCATCGCCTGCACTTCATCGATGCACAGCACCACCCGGTGTCCCGCGGCGCAAAGCTGGATAAGGTGACTATTGAGCGCGCTCAGGAGCATGTTGGCGGTGGCCCGGGTCGACACGTCGAGCCCGAGTTCGGAGGCAACAGCCCGGTAGATCTCCACCGGCCCGAGCAGCGGGTTGGGCAGATACGCCGTCAGGTATGGAGCCTCGAGCTGATCAAGCAGCTTGCGGCAGAGCAAAGTCTTGCCGGTGCCGACCTCGCCGATGATCTTGATGAACCCCTCGCCACCGTCAATCGCCACCTGCAGCACCTCGAGAGCCTCTCGATGGCCGGTGGCATTGAAATAGAAGCTGGTGTCCGGAGTCAGCGTGAACGGGGGTTCGCGCAATCCGAAATGCTCAAGGTAAATCAAGAATAATCCTCAACGATGGCCAGCCTCACTGGTTTGCCTTCCTTCTTCCTGAACCTACCAGCTTCGCCCGATATCGCCGCCGAGACCGCGGAAACGGCTGCGGGCGCCGTCAAGTTCCTGCCCCCAGACCGCGCCGTTGTTGACCACCAGCGGCCGCACCAGGATCACCAGCTCGCTCTTGCGGGAAACCGCCTGATTGTGGGAAAAGAGCGCGCCGAGATAGGGGATGCGGCCGAGCAGCGGCACCGCGGCCTTGTGCGAAGAGGTCTGGTTTTTCATCAGCCCGCCGATCACCACCACCTGGCCGCTCTGGGCGCTGATGATGCTGTCCGACTCGCGCACACTGGAAAAAGCCAGCGGCAACTGCTGCTGCTGGTTGGCAATGGTGACGGTCTTCTGCTGGTCGGTCACCTCGCTGACCGTCGGGTGGATATGCAGGGTGACCCGGCCGCCGGCGTCGATCTGCGGCGTCACGTCGAGGGCGATGCCGGAAAAGAACGGGGTCAGGGTGATATCCGGAGTGGTCGTGGTGGTGGTCCCGGTCACCGTGGTGCTGGAAATATCGGTGACGAAAAACTCGTCGGTGCCGACCTTGATCACCGCCTTCTGGTTATTCACCGTCGAAATACGCGGACTGGAGAGGACCTGAACATTTCCCTGCGCCTCGAGCAGCTCGATGAAGGCGGCGAAATTGTTTAAATCGAGCGCAGCGGAGAAGACCCCGCCGAAAGCCGAGGTCGCCGTCCCCTCGACCAGGGACTGGGATGACGAGCCGGGGTTAAGCAGGCCGGTGTTGCCGGCGATCTCGGAAAGTCCGCTGCCGCCGAAGATAGTGCCGCCACCGGTCTGGCCGAGCACGACCGACCCATTCGATTGAGACTTGCCGATCGCCGCCCAGTTGATCCCCGACTGGAAGCCGTCACTGAGCTCGACCTCGAGAATCTTGGCTTCGAGGATCACCTGCCGCTGCAGGTTCGCCTGAATTGTGTCCAAAAACATTTCCACTTCACGCAATTCATCGGGCATGGCCCGTACGATCACCACGCTGGACTGCGGCTGCACCACCACCCGGCGACCATTTTCGCTGCCGATAATGGTCCTCAGCGCGTAATCAAGCTCGGTCCAGAGATCCGCTCGCGTCTCCGTGGTAATCTGACTTACGCTGAGCGTTTCACGCCCCGATCTGACATCAGAGTTAATGTCACCCTCTGTGCCTTGTGAAGTGGATCCGGATGACATTGATGCCTGCGCCGAAAGAGCATTCGGGTCGGTTGCCGAGACCTGGCCCGAACCGACATTCATTTTCGAACTGCCCAGGCGGACAAGGTTGAGATAGTTCACCTGGTAAATACGCGTCTGCATGCCGGCCGGCCGAATTTCGAAGGTATTGCCGATGCGCCGGTAATCGTAGCCGTACATGCTGTGCACCACTTCGACCACCTCGGCGACGCTGGTGTTCTTCAGGGACAGCGATATTTCGCCGGTCAGCTCGGGATGCACCACCATATTGTAGGCGGTGCCGGCCACCAGTCCGGCGAAGAACTCGCGGGCCGGGGTGCGGCTGGCCTCGACGTCGAAACGCGGCTCGCCCGGAACGGCCGCGGTGGCCACCGGCATTGCCCTCGGCGACAACAGCGCCGCGGCCACCTCTGGCGGCAATTCCGGCGCCCGGGCAGGGGCCTGGGCACCCTGCTGCAAGGCGGCGTCCATGCTGGTCCCGGTGGACGTCCCACGGGTAACCGGCATGCAGGCGGAAAGAACTGTCAGCATGACCAGCAGCAAGGCTGCCAAGTGTCGATTTGCACCCATATGTGTCATTTTTCCCCAGGTTCCCCACCGGCGCTGGTCGCCGGTTTTTTGATCTGCCTGTTCGGCAGATGAATGGTTATGTCCTGTTGTCCTGTTCTCAGGCGAACTGTCGCGGATTCAATCCGCACCACCCTGGCGCCGTCAACCACATCCCCTTGCTGCACAGCCCGGCCGTTGATCGACGCCACCCGGCGCTGCGGTGACACCAGGATCGAACTGACCTTCCAGCTGCCTGCGGCTGCAACCGCTGCGGCGCTGGCCGGCAGACTCC
>NZ_JBFHGD010000102.1:0-11720 GCF_041583255.1 Trichloromonas sp.
CCGAAACCAGAACGGCCTCCATATCAGCATCCTCCTTCGTTACCAGGGTTCCTGGATTGTCGTTAAAGCTGGAACGGACGTGGATCACCACGCCGTATTTTTTGGCGAATTCAACGCTGCGAATCTGCAGCACCTTGGAGCCCAGCGAAGCCATCTCGAGCATCTCGTCGTAGGAAACCTTCTCCATCTTGGAAGCTTCGGGGACAATCCGCGGGTCGGTGGTGTAGACACCATCAACGTCGGTGAAAATCTCACAGACGTCGGCCTTGAGAGCAGCGGCAACGGCGACGGCCGAGGTATCCGAACCACCGCGGCCGAGCGTGGTGATATTCCCCTCGCTGTCTACCCCCTGGAAGCCGGCGACAATAAGAATCGTGCCGCCCTTGAGGTCTTCGCGAATCTTCTTGTCGTCGATCTTTTCGATTCGCGCCTTGGAGAAGGAGCTGTCGGTTACGATCGGAATCTGGAAGCCGCAGTAGCTCTTGGCCTTGTATCCCATCGACTGCAGACACATGGAAAGGAGCGACATGCTGACCTGCTCGCCGGTGGCGACCAGAACGTCGTACTCGCGTTCGCTGGGAAACTCGCACACTTCGTTGGCCAGGGCCACCAGTTTATTGGTTTCGCCCGACATCGCCGAAACGATGACCACCACATCATTGCCATCGTCGTAAGTCTTGGCCACGCGACGGGCAACATTGCGGATCCTGTCAATGGTGCCTACGGAAGTCCCGCCGTACTTCTGCACAACCAGGGCCATAATTCCCTCTTCCTCCTTTGTGATGAACGACTTGGGGTCTTAAAACACTAACGGGCGGATGATTTCCGCCGGGCGGCCGAACGGCTCACCTTGTGAACCGCAGAACCGGAAACATCTTCGGCCGCCTCTTTGATTATTTCCGGCAGGCTGGGATGGGCATGAATGACCGCCGCCAGCTCATGGGCTGTCAAGTTCTGTTGCATGGCCAGGGCCACTTCGGCCACCAGGGATGAGGCTTCTTCGCCAACGATGGTGACCCCCAGGATACGCGCATCCCCCTTGTCGGCGAGGATCTTGACCGTCCCGCGCGGTTCGCCATCGCACAGAGCCTTGCCCGATGCCAGGTAGGCGAAGCGACCGGCCACATACTCCTGCCCCCGGGTGCGGCACTGTTCTTCGGTCAGGCCAACCTGGGCGATCTCAGGCACCGTGAAAATGATGCTGGGAACCACCCGGTAATCAGCCCGGGCGTCGCCGCCCAGGGCATTCTCCACCGCGATTTCGGCCTGGTACGAGGCCACATGGGCCAACTGGATACCGCCGGTCACATCGCCAATGGCAAACACGCCGTCAGCGGTCGTGCGCATCCGCTCATCGACCACTACGGCGCCGTTTTCCAGCTGGACACCAGCCTCCTCAAGCTCGAGCCCCGCGCTGTTGGGCCTGCGGCCGACGGAAACCAGAACTTTTTCGGCAACAACAGTCTCGCCGTCGGAAAGCTGCACCCTGCACCCTGCGGCAGTCGCCTCGATGGCCTCGACCGCCGTATCGAGGTGGATCTTGACACCGGCGGCCTTGAAGCTTTTTTCCACCTCACGCACCGCCTGGCGGTCGCTGCGTCCAAGCAGAACGGGGAGCTGTTCGACGATGGTGACCTCGACGCCGAAGGTGGAAAAAATACCGGCGAATTCGCATCCTATGTAGCCGCCGCCGATAATTAGCAGGCTCTTCGGAAGCTCTTTAATAGCAAGAATTTCATCGCTGGTCAAAACATTTTTCCCGTCAACCGGGAGGGTTTTCGGGGTGACGGGAATCGAGCCGGTAGCGAGCAGAATATTTTTCGCCCGCAGATGCCCGACTACTCCCTGGTGGCGGATCTGCACCCGCCCCGGGCCTTCGATAATCCCCCGCCCGGTAAAGACATCGACGCCGGCCCCCTTGAGAAGCTGGCCTACGCCGCCGACCAGTTTGCCAACTATCTCATCCTTGCGCTGAGCTGCCGTGGCGAAATCGAATGACGGCTCGCCGAACTGGATGCCGTGTTCACCGGCGCCGCGAATTTTCTGCAACAGCCGGGCGGTGCTGTAGAGAGCTTTGGTCGGGATGCAGCCGCGGTTCAGGCAGGTACCGCCGACCTCGCCCGCTTCGATGACACAGACCTTCGCCCCCTTCTGGGCCCCGCGGATGGCGGCAACATAGCCCCCCGGGCCAGCACCGATGACAGCAAGGTCATACTCGATCATGCGGTTCTCCCTCGGCAGCCCACTGGCGCCTGAATGCCTCGACCAGCGGCTGGCTCGACTCCCCTTCTGCGCTGATGCTGATCCGGCGGAGTTCACCTTCGCCATGCTCCAGGTGCACGCGAACCCCTTCCAGGCCAAGTCCCGGGAAACGATCCCCCCATTCCACCACCGTCACGCCGTCGCCGCAGAGGTATTCGTCAAAGCCGAGATCGAGCAGGTCTTCGGGGTGAACCAGGCGATAGAGATCGAAATGATAGAGGTCGATTCGTCCCCGGTACTGGTTCATCAGGGTGTAGGACGGGCTGACCACCGGCTCCCCCTCAGGAACCTCCAACCCCCGCCCGAGCCCCTGGGTGAAGCAGGTCTTCCCGGCCCCCAGGTCACCCGACAGCAATACCACCGTCGACGGCCCCAGCAGACGGCCCAACACCTCTCCCAGGGCCCTGGTCTGCTCGGGTGAACGGGTTTCAACGATCCAGTGATGCAAGAGCTACTGCCTCATCGAACGGATGATATCGAGCCGCGCCACCACGCCGACCACCTTGCCGTTCTCAACCACCGGCACCAGGTGCGTAGCCCGGTCGACCATCAGTCCGGCAATTTCGTTGACCGGGGTGTCCGGACTGCAGGTAGCCACCTCGCGGCTGCAGATGTCGCCGACCTTGCGGGCAGTGATTCTTTTGACCTCGTCACGAAAGTTCTTCTCACTTTCGAGGTAGAAAACCCAGTCAAAAATCGATACGACGGTGGGGATGTGCAGCGGCTTGTCCTGCTCGACCAGGTCGGTTTCGGTAACCACCCCTTCGAGACGCCCCTCGCTGTCCACTACCGGCATGGCGTTGACATTGGTCTCGGAAAAGAGGCGGGCCAGTTCATCCACCTCGGTATCGGCACTGACGCTGTGAACGCTGGTCGTCATGATATCTTTAGCTGTAAGCATCATTCTCTCCTTGTAAAAGCAGGGCGTAGCGGGCCGCGGGAACCTCCCGCAGCAAATCGGAAGCCATCATGCCGGCGGAACCGCAGTGCTCGGCCAGCCGGTCGGCGGCCAGGCCGTGCAGATAAACGCCGACAACCGCCGCATCAAAGGGGGAAAGACCCTGGGCCAGAAGGCCGCCGATCATGCCGGTCAGGGCATCACCCATGCCGCCGCTGGCCATGCCGGGGTTGCCGCTGGCGTTGATCCGTACCCGACCGTCAGGACAGGCGATCACCGTTCTCGCCCCCTTGAGCACCAGGGTCACGCCGTAGTCGGCGGCAAAGCGGCGGGCCACACCGATCCGGTCCGCCTCGACCTCAGCCACCGAGGTTCCGGTCAGGCGCGCCATCTCCCCCGGATGAGGGGTAAAAACCGCCTGCAACGGGGAACACTGGCGCAGAAATTCAGGCCGGCACCCCAGGGCGTTCAGGCCGTCGGCGTCGATCACCAGCGGCAGCGGACATTCGCGGACAAGGCGCCGGACCAAAGCGCAGGTTTCCTCCGCCAGGCCGATGCCGGGGCCGATGGCCAGCGCGTTTTTGTCGGCCCACAGCAGACGGAGCTGATCGAAGGCCTGCAGACTGAGGACGCCATCGACTTCGGCCAGCGCCGTGGTCATCACCTCGGTCAGCTTGACGGCCAGAATCTCCTGAGTCGAAGCAGGGCAGCCCAGGGTCACCAGGCCGCAGCCGATGCGCATCCCGCCCTCGGCGGTCAACGCCGCGGCGCCGGTCTTGCCGGCCGAACCGGCCACGACCAGCAGGTGGCCGAAAGTTCCCTTGTGCCCCGTCGCCGGCCGAGCCGGCAGGAGCGAAACGGCGGCGGCGCCATCGACCAGAACCGCGTCATCGCCGGCGGCCGCCAGCAGGGCCGCAGGGATGCCGATATCGGCCGTTGTTAAAATTCCGCAGAGCTCGGCCCCGGGATAAACCACCTGGCCGAGCTTGGGACAGGCAAAGGCAATGGTCATATCGGCACGGACCGCCTTGCCGAGCAGAAGCCCGCTGGTGGCGTCAACCCCCGATGGAATGTCAACAGCCAGCACCGGCACCCCGGAGGCGTTGATCCAGTCGATGGCCCGGGCGTAATGGCCCCGCACCGCGGAAGACAGACCGGTTCCGAACAGGGCGTCCACCAGCAGGCGGGCACCGGTTTCGGCGGTCAGGGCCGCAGCGAGCTGCACCTCATTCGGGACGAAGCTGACCTGCCCCTGCATCCGCTGCAAAACGCTCAGGTTGACCGCGGCATCCCCGCCGATGGCCTCGGCGGCCGCCAGCACCAGGGTGCGCACCTGCCAGCCCCGGTTCATCAGGTGGCGGGCCATGACGTAACCGTCGCCACCGTTGTTCCCCTTGCCGGACAGGATCAAGATCGGCCCCGGAAAGAGCTTCGCGTAGTGACGATGCAGCAGCTCAGCGGCAGCGCGCCCGGCGTTTTCCATCAGCACCACACCGGGTATGCCGATTTCCTCGATGGTCTTGCGGTCGAGTTCGCGCATCTGTGCGGCGGTCAGCAGCTTCATGCTTTCTCCAGAATTACCGTGGCGGTCGCGTAATCGCCATCATGGCTGTAGGAGAGGTGGATGGCGGAAATTTCGCGCTCGCGGCAGATGGCGGCGGCGCGGCCGGAAAGAACCAGCGACGGCTTGCCGAGCTCGTCCCGGACCACGTCCATGTCCTGCCAGGAAATCCCCTCGCGCAGCCCGAGCCCCAGGGCCTTGAGGAAGGCCTCCTTGGTGGCGAAACGGGCGGCAAGATGCGGTGCGGGGTCGCGCTTGGGAAGGCAGTAGGCCTTTTCCCCGGCGGTGAAGACCCGGTCGATCACTCCGGCGTTTCCCTGGTCAAGAAACCGGCGGAACCGCGATATCTGGCTCAGGTCGACGCCGACGCCGGCAGTACTGGACATTTCAGCCCTCTTTGCGGATCAGGGCGGCCATCTCGCGAACCGCCCGCTCGAAGCCGACCAGCAGCGCCCGGGAGACGATACTGTGGCCGATGTTGAATTCATCGATGCCGCCCAAGGCGACAACATCCTGGACATTCTGGTAATTGAGCCCGTGGCCGGCATTGACGCCGAGACCGAGCTTGCGCCCGGCCCGGATGGCGTTATGGATCTTGGCCAGCTCCAGCTTGCGCTCATCGGCCCTTCGGGCTTCGCAATAGGTGCCGGTATGAATCTCGATGGTGTCGGCGCCGACGCGGTGGGACTCCTTGATCTGCTCGATATCCGGATCGACGAACAGGCTGACCACGATCCCCCCCTGCTGCAGCAGTTCGACAGTTTTTTTCAGTGGCGCCCGGTTACGCAGCACGTCGAGCCCCCCTTCGGTCGTCAGCTCTTCGCGTTTTTCCGGCACCAGGGTCACGTAATCGGGGAGAATTTTCAGTGCGATGCCGACCATTTCATCGGTCGCCGCCATTTCCAGGTTGAGCTTGGTTTTGACGGTTTTACGCAGCACCTCCACGTCGCGGTCCTGGATGTGGCGCCGGTCTTCGCGCAGGTGCACGGTAATGCTGTCGGCGCCGGCCAGTTCGGCAATCGCCGCCGCCGTCACCGGGTCGGGCTCGTTGATGCCGCGGGCCTGACGGACAGTGGCGACATGATCGACATTAACTCCAAGCTTCGCCACGACTACTTCGCCTCCTTCTTGCCGCCGAGATGCGTCTCGATCGCATCGCCAATCTCGTGCGCCATCTCGGTGATCTGGTACTTGTCCTGCCCCTCGAGCATGATCCGCAACAGCGGCTCGGTTCCCGAATAGCGGATCAGCACGCGGCCGTTGCCCCCGAGTTTGTCCTCTACGGCATCAATCAGCTTCTGCACCGGCGCCACCGTACTGATTTCCTTGCGCTCCTTGACCCGAACATTGAGCAGCACCTGCGGCAGGGCGATCATCACCTCGGCCAGCTCGGAAAGGGCCTTGCCGGTGCGCATCATGATGGCCAGCACCTGCAGCGCCGACACCATGCCGTCGCCGGTGGTGTTGTGATCGAGGAAGATCATGTGCCCGGACTGCTCGCCGCCAAGGTTGTAGCCGTGCTTGACCATTTCCTCGACGACGTAGCGGTCGCCGACGGCGGTCTTGACCACCTTGCCGCCGGCCTTCTTGATGGCGATGTCGAGCCCCATGTTGCTCATCACCGTCGCCACCAGGGTTTTCTTGTTCAGCTGGTTCTTGGCCAGCATGTCGGTGGCGCAGATCGCCATGATCTGGTCGCCATCGACCTCGTGACCGAACTCGTCGACGAAAATCACCCGGTCGGCGTCGCCGTCGAGGGCGATGCCGAGGTGGGCCCGGTTCTCGATTACCGCATCGGCAAGCACCTGCGGATGCAGGGAACCACAACCGGCATTGATGTTGGTCCCGTTGGGCGAAACTCCCAGCGAGATGACCTCGGCGCCAAGCTCTTCGAGAACCGCCGGAGCCACCTTGTAAGCGGCGCCGTTGGCACAGTCAAGAACGATCCGCAGCCCCTTGAGATCCAGCTCTTTCGGGAAGGAATTCTTCAAAAAAACCACATAGCGCCCGCGGGCATCGTCAATACGAAACGCCTTGCCGACCTCCGAGGCAATCGGTCGCAGGGAGTCGATCTTTTTGGAGAAAATCAGGTCTTCGATTTTCAGTTCAGTCTCGTCGGGGAGTTTGAAACCGGTACGGGAGAAAAACTTGATGCCGTTGTCCTGATAGGGGTTGTGGGAAGCCGAAATCACCACCCCGGCGTCAGCCCGCATCGAGGCGGTAATAAAGGCGATACCGGGAGTCGGCAGCGGCCCGACCAGCAGCACGTCAATCCCCATGGAACAAATGCCGGCCGCCAGGGCATTTTCAATCATGTAGCCGGAGAGCCGGGTATCCTTGCCAATGACGATCCGGTGCCGGCGTTTATCGTCCTTGTCCTTGCATATATAGGCAGCGGCACGGCCCAACTGCATGGCGATCTCGGTGGTCATGGGGTGAATGTTGGCCACCCCGCGCACCCCGTCGGTGCCGAAAAGCTTCTTGGTCATCGAGCTGCTCCTGATTTCGGTACGCTGGTTTCTTTGGCTTCGGCAGGCAGTTCCGGCTCCGGCAACCTGGAAATGGCCACCTGCACTTCAACGGTTTTATCTTCTTTCAAGGTCGTGTACTTGCCTCGGTAGTTGATCGGTACGATCAAGGTAAAATTGTCCTGCACCCCTTCGATGTCAATTGGGTCGGTTTCAACCTGGCTGACATCCTTGAGCTCACTTTCCGCCCCCTCGATGGCCACCTCGGTCGGCTTGAAGCGGATCGTCTCGAACTTGAACCCTTCGGCCGGAATCCCGGAGATGACCGTCTTGACCGGAACCTTCTTCGTCTTGATCCGCTCCAGTTTGACATCGACGAATGATGGCGAAAGACGGGTCACCTTAAGGGCGCTCGGCAAATTGAATCGCTCTTCGAGCCGCTTGAAGGAACTGAGCCCCGGCTCCAGCCCCTTGAGGTCGACGGCAATACTGATGTCCTTGGGCTGCAGATTCATCAGCAGGGTCCTCGGACCGCTGATACGTACATCGACCTGACTCGGCACTTCGTTGGCTACCATCTGCCCTGCCGGTACGTTCTTGAGAATAAGGGGAACCGCATAGGAGATCTCCTGCTTCTGCTCTCCCATGACGAAAAACCACAGGATCAAGGCAAAGGCCAGGGACAACAGTTTCAAAAACAGGTTCTCCGTTAACCGCTTGAACATGGGCTACCGTTTCTTCCTGGCTTTGCCGGCACGGGGTTCGAACAACCGGGTCAGCACACGCTTGAGCGAGGTGGAATCGAGATCGCGGGTGATTCTGCCGCCGACGACCACGGAAATCTTGCCGGTTTCTTCCGAAACGACGATGGCCACCGCATCGACCAGTTCAGTCAGGCCGATGGCGGCGCGATGACGGGTTCCCAGGGTCTTGCTGATATCGGGGTTCTGCGATAAAGGGAGAAAACAGCCGGCCCGCTTGAGACGCCCCTGCTGCAGCACCAGAGCACCGTCATGAATAGGGGAATAGGGGAGAAAGATCGAGGTGATCAGGTCGCTGGAGACCTTGGCATCGATTTCGATACCGACTTCGAGAAAATCCTTCAATCCGGTTTCGCGCTCGATAACGATCAGGGCACCGATGCGCTTGCTGGCCATATTGACGCAAGCCTTGACCAGTTCGTCCATGATCTCGGTCTCTTCCTTGTAGGAGAGATCGGCAAAAAAGGGATTGCGTCCGACATGAATCAGGGCGCGACGGATATCATTCTGGAACAGGACGACGATGACCAGGATGATCGAAGAGAGGAAGTTGTCGAGAATCCAGTGCAGGGTGTACAATCCACTGACCTGGGAGGAGACGTAGACCCCGAGAATGACCGCCAGGCCGAGAAGCATCTGGACGGCGCGGGTCCCCTTGATAAGGAGCATGATGCGGTAAATCACAAAAGCGACCAGGCCGATATCGAGCAGGTCAAGCATCCACCTGAAGTTTTTCAGCTCTTCGAACAACCCGCCCATCACACACCGCTCAATTGAATTCAGTTTACTATTCGCTGCCAGCGGCACGGATGGCCCAGGCCAGCATCGCCGTTTCTCTGGCCGGGGCTACATCATGCACCCGGTGAATCATCACGCCCTGCGCCACCCCAAGAGCCACCGTAGCCAAAGTGCCGTAAAGGCGCCTGGCGGGATCATGCTCGCCGAGTACCTTGCCGATAAAACTCTTGCGGGAGGTCCCAAGCAGAATGGGACAGCCAAGTGAGCGGAATTCGCCGATGCGCCGCAGGATTTCAAGGTTGCCCTCGACACTTTTGCCGAAGCCGATCCCCGGATCGATCGCCAGCCGGTCCCGACTAACCCCGGCCTGCAGGGCCATGGCGATACCCTTCCCCAGGTAATCGATGACTTCGGCAACAAGATCCTGGTAGCGGGTAACGCTCTGCATGGTCTCGGGTCGCCCGCGGGTGTGCATCAGAAACAGCCCGGATCCGTTATCGGCGGCCACCGCAGCCATCGCGGGATCAAACATCAGACCACTGATATCATTGATAAAGTCGGCGCCTGCAGCCACGGCCGCAGCAGCTACCACGCTCTTGGTTGTATCAACAGACAGCGGGCAGGAAACCTCCCGACTCAGCGCCTCAATCACCGGCACCACCCGATCGATTTCTTCCTGGGCCGAAACCTGCTGGGCTCCGGGACGGGTGCTTTCGCCGCCGACATCGATAATATCGGCCCCCTCCTGCGCCAGTGATCGGCCTTTTTCCAGAGCCGCCTGCAGAGAGGAATACCGACCGCCATCGGAAAAGGAATCGGGAGTGACGTTCAGGATGCCCATGATCCGGGGCCGGTCAAGAGAGAGGCGACAACTGCGCCCGACCAGGCAATCCGGCACCTGGTCAAGTCGGGCCAGCAGTCCTCGCAACTCGTCGGCCAACTCCCGCAACCCGAAGGGCTGGTCGCCAAGACGACCTGCGAGTTGACGCAACTGCTTCAGGGTTCCGATCAGAATGACATCGGTTTCGGGAAGCGAGCAAGCAACGCTGCCGCGTGCCACTGCAGCATCTCCGCCGACGGCAAGCATCTCCTGCTTGAGGACATTCGCCGCCCGGCAGGGCACCCGGGACAGTTTGACCAGCCGGCGGACCATTTTTGCCGCCATGCGCTCGGCACCAGCCGGGTCGGCGCCGATGAGCAGGATTTCGCGACGGGCCTCAGCCTCTGTATCAACATGAAGAAGGCGCGGCAGAAACGGCATTATTCAGCGGGCGTGGCCGACTCCTCCAGGCAGGGGCCCGAACCCGGCGCCACCGTTTCACCCTGGCGAGCAACAGGATCCGCTCCATCCACCCCGAAAACCATCTTGTGGATTTCTGCACCGTCCAGGTTTTCGCGCTCGAGCAAGGCTTCAGCCACGGTCACCAAGGCCGCCTTGTTCTCCTGGAGAATTACGCGGGTGCGCTCGTAATTGTCCTTGACGATGCGCGTGATCTCGCTGTCGATTTCAAGAGCGGTCGCCTCGCTGTAATTTTTCATGTGCCCCATATCGCGACCGAGGAAGACTTCGCCCTCCTTTTCACCATAGGCCAGAGGACCGAGCTTCTCGCTCATCCCCCACTCACAGACCATTTTACGGGCAATAGCGGTGGCTCGTTCGATATCGTTGCTGGCCCCGGTGGTGATGCTAGAGAAGACGATCTCCTCGGCTACCCGGCCGCCAAGCAGGGTACAGATGCGGATGTGCAGACCGTCGCGGGTTTCATTGTACTTCTCTTCCGCAGGCAGATACATGGTCACGCCCATCGCCCGCCCGCGGGGGATGATGGAAACCTTGTGAACCGGATCGGCACCGGGAATGTAGAGCGCCACCAGGGCATGGCCGGCCTCGTGATAGGCAGTGACCTTCTTCTCTTCTTCGGTGATGACCATCGATCGGCGCTCGGCACCCATCATCACCTTGTCCTTGGCCGCATCGAGGTCGTCCCTGCTGACCTGGTCCTTATTGGCACGTGCCGCCAGCAGGGCCGCCTCGTTGATCAGGTTGGCCAGATCAGCGCCGGAGAAACCCGGGGTTCCCTTGGCGACCACTTCCATTTCCACATCAGGATCAAGTGGGATCTTGCGGGCATGAACATTGAGTATTTTCAGCCGGCCCTTGACGTCGGGCCGAGGCACGACCACCTGGCGGTCAAAACGTCCCGGCCGCAGCAGGGCCGGGTCGAGAACGTCCGGGCGGTTGGTTGCGGCAATCAGAATGACCCCTTCGTTCGACTCGAAACCGTCCATCTCGACCAGCAGCTGATTCAGGGTCTGCTCACGCTCGTCATGACCGCCGCCCAGACCGGCGCCGCGATGGCGACCGACAGCGTCAATCTCATCAATGAAGATGATACAGGGAGCGTTCTTCTTCCCCTGGACAAAGAGATCACGAACCCGGCTGGCACCGACCCCGACAAACATCTCGACGAAATCGGAACCGGAGATGGAGAAAAACGGCACCCCGGCCTCACCGGCAATAGCTCGAGCCAGCAGGGTCTTACCGGTACCGGGCGCGCCCATCAGCAGCACCCCCTTGGGAATTTTCCCACCAAGGCGGGAAAACTTCTTGGGCTCTTTCAGAAAAGAGACGATCTCCTCAAGCTCATCCTTGGCTTCGTCAATCCCGGCCACATCCTTGAAGGTGACCTGGGCCTGATTGTCGGTCAGCAGCTTGGCCTTGCTCTTGCCGAAACTCATCGCCTTGCCGCCACCCGACTGCATCTGCCGCATGAAGAAAACCCACACCGCGATCAGCAGCAGGATCGGCCCCCAGGAAACCATCAGGGTAAACCAGAAACTGCGGTCCTCGGCCGGACGAGCCTGGATCACCACACCCTTGGCGCGAAGCTGCTCAATCATCGAGGGGTCGTCAGGGGCAAAGGTCTTGAACTGGGTGTCGTCCTGGTATTTGCCCTCGATATTGGAGCCCTGCACGGTTACTTCGCGAATCCGCCCTTCATCAACAGCAGCGAGAAACGCCGTATAGGTAA
>NZ_JBFHGD010000103.1:0-11716 GCF_041583255.1 Trichloromonas sp.
ACTGGCGCTAATGGTCGGAGCGAGAGGATTCGAACCTCCGGCCCCCTGCTCCCAAGGCAGGTGCGCTACCAGACTGCGCTACGCTCCGACGAGCCCGATTTTATATCAGGCCGGAAAAATTATTGCAACCCATTATTTGATCGCCTTGCAATAAAACAGGCAGCAATTGATGGCATCCACTGACTGCCATCTTGAATCACTCTGACCAGCTTCTGTAACTTCTGTTCTGTTAGCCGGGATTAGCTATTTGATCTCTTATGCTCCTGGCAATGGCACCATTGCCAAGAGCATCGTCCGCAAAAGGTTAAACTCACCGGGTATTTTCAACCACTGAGAAGGCAAAAAAGCTCATCTGAGCAACAAAGGACTTCCTCCAAGCAGAGCCATCGCTCCGTCCGCCTGCCCATGCATGCCACTGCACTGATCATGAGAGGGAACCAGACGGCAAGATCGACGTAGCGGTTGAAACGATACAGATACTCACCGAGGTAACAATGCGCGCATTTCTCGGAGTCGAAGGCATGGCAAGTCCCATCAATGGCTTTCATTCAGGTTCCAAGGCTGGTATCGACCACGAAAGCACTTTACAATATTTGCGTTTCAAACCCAGACCATCCATTCCTGCCGGCACCAGAGGTTCGTCCTCCACTCGTTTACACCCAGTCTTTCGGAACTTACCTTCTCAATGCGAAGAGATGCTACAACCGCAACCGCACCATCGTCCAGTTTGTCCCCGGTGTGGCCTGGCGGCGTTTCTGCCGTTGGGGCTGCAGGCTTTCCAATACACCGTCAAGAATCGAACCCGGGGGCCCCACAGAGTTACTTCATTTGGCGTTTTTTCGCGCTACACTTGGCACATATCCACAGAACATTAATGATTTCAAATCGCATACAGTCGACAGATGACGTTTGCCATAAAACGTTTGCCGACATTCGCAAGCCCCCCACAAAACGACATAAATACCTGTAATCAAACGACACAAACACGCTGCACTTTTTTTATGCAACCTGTTATTTGCTTCACCCTCAGGCCTTTTCCATCGCTCTCTCCACCAGTTTTCCAAGACTTATCCACAAAACCTGTGGACAACGCTGTAACTCCTTGAAAAATCACAATTCACTACCCTTCCTAATAAACTGTTTTTTAAGTGGCTAAAAAACACAGCGGTGAAAATCGTTTCCTGACTATTCAAAACAACTCGGTCCACAACCATGAACCGTTCCCGCTTTCGGTTCCGGCTATTTACCGAGGGCCCCATGGAGTCGCCGAAAAAACACTTGATCTTATTAATCCACACATGCTAACAATAGAGCATCAACTCAAAGATCGAGCAGATACGGAATATGCCTAAATTCAGCCCGCCATATTGAAAACACCGCACAGCCCTCAGGCGTGCGGTGTTTTTTTGTAGTCGGCCGGCAACGACCTGGCCGACCGGTAACGGTGCCACCCGAGACAAAGGAGTAGGAGCGATGGCAGAAGGTACAGTGAAATGGTTCAATGATGCGAAGGGATTCGGTTTTATCGAGCAGGAAAACGGCCCCGATGTGTTTGTCCACTTCTCAGCAATCCAGTCCGAGGGATTCAAATCTCTGGCCGAGGGGGACAGAGTGACCTTCGAGATCGAATCTGGCCAGAAGGGCCCCGCAGCCACCAACGTGATGAAGGCCTGAACCTGCCCTAAATGAAGAAATCCGAGCTCCACGGCCTGACCGTGGAGCTTTTTCTTTTCTCCTCTCCGCGACCGTTATTATCTCTAGTACATCCCCTGCAGGTGCGATAGACTGTTAATCTATTCAACCCTTCAGCATCAAAGGAATCAGGCATGACGATCACCCCTTGGCATTGCGGCACCAGGCGGCATGGCTTTACCGTTACCGAAGTCACCCCGCTGCCTGAAATAAACATCACCCTCATCCAGCTGCAGCACGACAAGACCGGTGCCCGCATGGTTCATCTCGCCGCCGATGATCCGAACAATCTCTTTGCCGTAGGATTCCGCACTCCACCGGACGACTCTACCGGGGTGGCCCACATTCTTGAGCATACCGCCCTCTGCGGCTCCCGAAAATATCCGGTGCGCGATCCGTTCTTCTCCATGCTCAAGCGCAGCCTCAACACCTTCATGAACGCCATGACGGCCAGCGACTGGACCCTGTACCCCTTTTCCAGCCAGAACCACAAGGATTTCTTCAACCTGCTCGGCATCTACCTCGACGCCGCGTTTTTCCCGCTGTTGAAGGAACAGGACTTCCGCCAGGAGGGGCACCGCGTCGAACTGGCGGACGCGGGAAATATCGGCTCCCCCCTGACCTACAAGGGCGTGGTCTACAACGAGATGAAGGGCGCCATGTCCGACCCGTCGTCCCTGCTCAGCAGGCGGCTTGGGCCGGCACTCTTTCCCACCACCACCTACAGGCACAACTCGGGGGGTGAACCTGCGGACATCCCGAACTTGAGCTGGCAAGACCTGCGTGATTTCCACTCCAGCTTTTACCATCCCAGCAACGCCTATTTTTTCACTTACGGCAACTTCGAGCTCGATGAAATCCTGGAGGTGATTGAAGGACAGGCGCTGTCGGGCTTCGACAGACGCGACGTCGCCAGCGAGGTCCCCCCGGAAACCCGCCGGGACCGGCCTTGCCGGGTGGAAGAAACCTTCCCCCTCGACCCCGGCACCCCCACCGAAAAGCGAACCATGGTGCAGATGGCCTGGCTATGCTGCGACATCAACGACGGCCTCGACCGCCTGAGCCTGTCACTGTTGGCCAGCCTGCTGCTCGGCAATTCGGCGGCGCCGCTCTACAAGGCCCTGCTCGATTCGGGGCTCGGCAGCAATCTCGCCCCCGGCGTCGGCTACCACGACGATTACCGGACCACCTTTTTTGCCGCCGGCCTGCAGGGGACCGAGCCCGAACAGGTCGAAGCCATTGAAGAGCTGATTCTCGCCACCCTCGAGCAGTCGGCCCGGGACGGTTTCAGCCAGGAGCGGATCGACGGGATCATTCATCGCCTGGAATTTACGGTCAAGGAAGTCATCGGCGATCAGTACCCCTATTCCCTGGCGCTGCTGATGCGCATGATCGGCCCCTGGATCCACGGCGGCGAGCCCGTCGACGCCCTGCGCTTCGATGCCCTGCTGGCAGAGCTGAAAGAAAAACTGGCGGACGGCCCGTACTTTCAGGACCTGATCCGCCGCTACCTGCTCGACAACCCGCATCGGGTCACCCTGACCCTGAAGCCCGACACCGGGCTGAAAGAACAGCAGGAGCAGGCGACGATCGCTCGGCTGGAACAACTGCGCAAAACCCTCGACGAAAAACAGCTGCAGGCCATCCAAAAGCAGGCGCGCGAACTGGAAACCGCCCAGGAAAAAGAAGACGACCTTTCCTGCCTGCCGACCCTCGAGCTTGCCGACATCCCCGCGCAGGAGGCGCCGGTTGCCAGCACCGCCGGCACCCTCGGCGGCCGGCCCGTGCGCTGGTTTGCCCAGCCGACCAACGGCATCAGCTACGTCAACTTTCACCTGTCCACGAACCGCCTGCCGGAACAGCTGCTCCCGCTGGTTCCGATCTTCTGCACCCTGTTGACCCAGATCGGCGCGGCCGGCCACAGCCACACCGAGATGGCCGAACGGATGGAGGCGGCCACCGGCGGCATCCACGCCCGCACCGTCATCCTCGACGTTCCCGACCGGCTCGACCGCGTACAGTCCCTGGTGGCGATCAAGGGAAAGGCCCTGGTCCGCAACCAGTCCAGGATGTTCGAAATCCTCGGGGATATCTGCCGCGCCCCCGACTTTACCGACCTGAAGCGTCTGCACACCGTAATCAACCAGGTCAAAGCCTCACTGGAAAACTCGATCCCCGGTGCGGGACACAGCTATGCCGCCCGTTCAGCCGCCAGCGGCCTGACCCCGGCCGCCCGGCTGCGCGAAATGTGGAACGGCCTCGAACAGTACCGCCAGATCAAGCAACTGGCGGAAAAGCCCCCCGAGCAGCTTGCGGACTTCGCCGGCCAGATGAAAACCATCGCCGCCCTGCTGCTGCAGAAAGATAATTTCGACTGCGCCGTCACCGCCGAAGAGACCTCGTTCCCGTCCTTCGCGCCGGCCCTCGAATCGTTTTTCGCCGGCATCCCCACCGCCGGCTCGGAATCGGCCGCCCCGGCTGCGCCCTTCGCCTCCCGGCTCCAGCAGCAGGGCTGGGCCGCTTCGGTTCCGGTCAACTACGTCAGCCGGGTGTTCAAGGCCGTCCCCTTTACCCATCCCGACAGCGCTGCGCTGATGGTTCTTTCCAAGCTGATGCGAGCCAATTTTCTGCATCGGGAAATCCGCGAAAAAGGCGGGGCGTACGGCGGCATGGCCTCGTACAGCGCCGAGGGCGGCATTTTCTCCCTGCTGTCCTACCGCGATCCCCACCTGGTGCGCACCCTCAAGGTCTTCGATGATGCGGTGCGATGGGCCATGGCCGGAAAGTTTGACCGGGAACAGATCAAGGAAGCGATCCTGTCGATCTTCAGCGACCTCGACCGGCCGCTTTCCCCCGGCAGTCGCGGCAGCCAGGAATTCGCCAACATCTGCCAGGGGCTGACCCTCGAGATGCGCAACGCCCTGCGCGGCCGGATTCTCGCCATGGACCGCGAAACCCTGGCCGCCGCGGCCGCCCGTTACCTCGCCCCGGATACGCGCATCAGCTCCGTCGGCGTGGTTGCCGGCGAAACCGCGCTGAAACAGGCCAATCTCGAACTGGGTGACGAGGCCCTGGCCATCGAACAGATCTGAAACCGTACGACAGCCCCCGGGAGCAGCCCATGACCACGGCTTATCCGCTGGAAATATTCTATGACGGCAACTGCATCGTCTGCTCCCGGGAAATCGACCATTATCGCCGCAACAACCCCGAAGGCCGACTGCTCTTCATCGACATCGGCGCGGCCGGGTTCGATGCCGGCCACTACGGCAAACGCCATGAGGAATTCATGGCCCGACTGCACGTTCGCGACGCCGGCGGAACCTTTCTCGCCGGCGTCGAAGCCTTCGTCGCCATCTGGCAGGCCTATCCGGGCGGGTCGCGCTATCGCCTGCTGGCCCAACTGGTATCGCTGCCGGCCACCGCCCCGCTGATCCGGATCGGCTACACCCTCTTCGCCCGCTACCGGCATCTGCTGCCCAAGCGCAAGGGGGGCTGCGATTCAGCCGCCTGCGAGCTGCACTCCCCGCACCATCCCAGGAAAAAACCCTGACGAGCCCTTCCTCCCGGCTTGCCCTCGCCTATCCCCGCGTGCGCACGTCATTTGATCCGCTATAATAAAACCTGCTGACCGAACAATGCGCCCTTGCCGTTGCACAGGAGGAGACGTGCTGGACCTTTCAGCCATACCGGGCCTGGCCTCGCTGCCGGAGAGCTACCGCAACCTGGCGGTCATCGGTGTGGAATTTCTGCTGCTCATCGCCGGTTATATTGTCACGGCCCAGCTGGTTCGCCTGGCATTCAACTGGGCCGACAGGCACTTCCCCGGTGATACGCAGCGGGCGCGACTCGACAAGCTGCGCCGGACGATACGCACCTTGCTGCGCCTGACTCTCGGCGTATTCTGTCTCGGCCTGGTCGCCCTGAACGGCTACCTGCTTTACCAGGACAAGGACATTCTGGGCTTCTGCCAGGCCTGGGGCGAACGAATCCCGCCAGGGATCTGGACGGATCTTGGCGTCGGCATTCTCAAGGCATGCGCCCTGGCCCTGGCCGCGTGGCTCGGCAACCGCCTGCTGCGCCGACTCCTTGCGGCACTGAAAGAAAAGGCCAAATCGTACGAACAGCTGCACACCAACGATGAAAGCATCGAAGTTTTTTTCCAGGCATTAAGCCGGATTTCCAGCTATTGCCTCTGGCTTGCCGCCCTCATCCTGATCTCCGGCCAGCTCCTTCTCCCTGCTGCCGTTTCCGGCTACCTCTGGATCCTGCTGCGAATCTATCTCATCGTCGCCCTCGGTAACCTGGTGGTCAAAATGTCGGCGGCCGTCATCGAAAGCCTCGAGGCTCTCAGCAAAAAATACTGGTACCGGGAAGACTACCTGAGCTGGTATGAACGGCTGCGCTCCCTGATCCCCCTGCTGCACCGCTGCCTCGAATATGTCATCTACGTGCTGGTCGCCACCCTGGTGCTGCTGCAGGTCGAGTTCATCGCAAAGTTCGCTGTCTTTGGCCCCAGGGTGGTTCAAGCGATCGGGGTTTTCTTTCTGGCCAGGGTGATCGTGGAACTGATCAAGCTGCTGGTTGAGAAAAAGATGGGGGCAACCCCGGACATGGAGGAGGCCGAGCAGAAAAGACGCCTGACTTTGGCGCCGATCATCAAGAGCCTGCTGCAGTTCCTGGTCTTTTTCGTCGCCTTTGTCCTGGTTCTGGGGATATTTGACCTCAATCCGCTGCCGATACTCGCCGGCGCCGGGATTGTCGGCGTCGTTGTGGGGCTGGGCGCGCAACCCCTTATCAACGACATCGTTGCCGGCTTCTTCATCCTCTTCGAGAACCTCTACCTGGTCGGTGACTACATCGAAGCAGGCGAGGCACGGGGGACCGTCGAAGCCATTGATATGCGCACCACCAAGATTCGCGACCCGGACGGACAGGTCCACATTATGCGCAACGGCCAGATCGAATCGGTGGTCAATTATTCGAAAGGGTACACCCACGCCGTGGTGGAAGTGGGCGTTTCCTACGACTCGGACCTCGACCAGGTCTACCGAATTCTTGACGAAACCGGCGCGAAGCTCAAAGAAACCAGCAGCAACGTTCTGGCCCCGACCGAAGTCAAAGGCCTTCAGGCATTCGGCGAATCGGAGCTGCTGATCCGCACCATCACCCGGGTCAAGCCCGGATTCCATAGCAATGTGGCCTTTCTGTTGCGCAAGCTGATCAAGGAAGCCTTCGACCGCGAAGGAATCGAGATCCCCTTTGCCCGGCGGGTGGTGATTTTCAAGCCGGAAGTCCCGCCGACGGAAATCCGGCGCCCCGCACAGGGCTAACATCTTGTGCAGTTATTTGAGTCATTCAATCCCGGGTCCGTGATCGTTGATTTCGCGGATCAGCCACGAAGTGAACGCCTGCGACGCACAAAAGCAAGCGGCTGCCATCAGACAATGGCAGCCGCTTTGTGTTCAATCATTATGTATGCCCGATCGGTCAGGGCCGCCGGTCTTCCGGGTAGGTGGAATTGAAGGTGTAGGATGCCACCTTGCCGCTGGGATCGAAACGTAAGACCAGATCGCGGGTCTTGGCATCGCTGAACATCGAGTACTTGTAATGGCCATAGGTCCAGGTTTCCCGGCCATCTTCGATGCCGGTCCGCCAGGGGGGGCCGAAAAGGGCCATAACGTCCCCCTTGGATGTTTTCCCGATGCCGACCTGGTGCACCTCACCCACGTTGAAATGGCGACCGGCGCTGGCGCACCCTGCCAGCAGCAGAATCAGCCCGCCCACCAGAATTTTTTTACCATTGCGCATTACGGCCAAGCCTTGCACTCTATACCTCCTCAATAAAAAGAGCGCAGGAACAGCCTGCGCAGATTTATCAGGATATCATGGATTTCGCAGAAAAATGCAAGGGTAATTTTCTGCCGGCCAGAAAAACCCGCCGACCTGCAGCACCACCGCGTTGCCCCTGCGGTGGTCGTGGTGCAGACCGCCGTTGGAGACGATCGCCGTGAACCAGGGATGTCACCGCCCGACATTATTGTTCAGCGCTTAGCCTTGCGGCGCCAGGCTGCCGTTGACCGGCCCAGGCCATCATTCTTTGGCCACCCGGAAGCGGTATCCTTCAAAGGAAAAAACCAACCCGTTGGGCGTTATTTCATCGAGCCGCAGGCCCACTTCGAGGTAATTGCCTTCACGCAGAATGCGATTATTGACCCGCACCAGCCGGGATGCCGCATCACTGGAATAGGCATAAACCGAAAGGTGGAGTTCCGGCAACCGGCCCTGGACGTCATACGGCAGATCGGCAACAGCATAGATCGGCCGCTCATCTTCCCAGCGCAGTTCGGGGCGAGGCAAAACAGGCACATCTTCGATCGGGACCGGTTCGCTTTCGGCTTCGGCCGCAGAAAATGCAGTCATCTCGACGACTTCCGGTGTTATCTCAACCGGGGGCGCTTGCGCATGGTCAACGACAACAGGAGACTCATCGACCACGACCACCGGAGGCGCAGGAACCGGTTCACTGGCAGCTACCTGGGCGAGGGGTTCTGCGGCCGGCGAAACGACAGCATCCGGGGTTCCCCTGGGGACAT
Organism: Trichloromonas sp.; assembly: GCF_041583255.1. Lineage (NCBI taxonomy): Bacteria > Pseudomonadati > Thermodesulfobacteriota > Desulfuromonadia > Desulfuromonadales > Trichloromonadaceae > Trichloromonas > Trichloromonas sp. The sequence goes on from NZ_JBFHGD010000103.1 coordinate 8,289, forward strand.
CAGCAGTGGTCAGTACCGCCGGCACGAGCGGCGGCTCCACCGAAGGGGTCAGAAACCAAAATAAAATTCCGGCATTCAACAACAGGCCCACAACCAACAGATAGGGCCACAGCGGTTTTTTCTTAACCACAGGGCGAGCGGTTATATGAACCGTGTGCAGATTCGGCACCACCGTGTCTTCGCGCTTCTTATCCGACTTCTTGAGGGCTTCGAGAATAAACGACATGCCTGCTACTCCTTTTGCCAATCAGCAAGCTGCGGCTGCCCGCTACCTGTCCGGGAATTAAGATGGATCAGGGTAAGCGGGCCGACCAGGCCGTCGGCCATAAGCCCTTCGGCTTCCTGAAAGGCCTGCACTTCCTGGAACAACGACCCGTTATAGGCAAGCTCACCTACAGAACGGCTTTGCCGCCCATGCAACACATCCATCTGCAGAGCCAACCACTGCACCACCGGTCCCCGCTCGCCGGGCATGACCACCCCGCGATAGCCGGGCGGTGGTTGCCACAACAGGATGAAATCGCCGAACCAATGGCGAACCAAGTCCCCTATGGCCACGGTACGGGCGACAGTTCCGACTTGCAGGGTCGCCGTTTCATCAGCAAGTTCCGTGAGTGCGGCATAAAAGTCCTCCCCCTGCACACCGGTCAGCTTGAGCAGAACGGGACGATTCAAGCGCCTGATGGCGCTAAAATTCTCCCGCTGAGCCAGCAGGGCCAAGCCCTGTTCTGCAGCCAGCGTTGCCGGCGCAACAGCAGCATCAGGCAGATACGCCACCTCCCACTCGCGAAACAGGGACTGCCAGGCCAGCTTCTCATTGTTGCCATGCGACAGCGCCCTGACCCACTCAAAGGGGTCGGGAGCGGGCGTCACCACAGGAGTGGCCGTAACGACCGACGACGCGGCTACCACGACCGGCTCGACAAGCGGCGCGCTCTTGAAAAAGCTCGCCCCCAGAGCGGCCCCACCCGCGACCAGGGCCAGCGCCAGCAGCAGCTTACCGACAATACCTCGCTTGAATCGACGGGATGACGCCCTAGGGACTGTGCCGAGAACCTCGCTGGCCGCCTCCGTGAGCAGCGCCGGACTCACCGTATGTTCATTACGCACATAGGCCCCCATCAGGGCCCGGCTGCACAGCACGTTGATCACCCGTGGCACCCCGCCGCTCAGACGATAGAGCTCACGGATGGTGACCGGCAAAAAAATCGGCCGCTGTACTCCGGCCACCGAAAGGCGGTGCCCGACATAATCCCCCACTTCTGCTTGCGAAAGCGGGGAGAGGTGATAACGGGCTGTGATGCGCTGGGCCAGTTGCCGCAATTCCGGGCGATCCAGCATCTGCTTCAGCTCGGGCTGACCCAACAGAATGATCTGCAGCAATTTCCGGGTATTGGTTTCCAGGTTGGTCAGCAGCCGGACCTGCTCCAACACATCGACCTGCAGGTTCTGCGCTTCATCGATAATCACCACGGTATGATGTCCGCGGCTGTGAACCTCCAGCAGAAAGGCATTGATGGCATCGACAAAGACCTTAATGCTCGAAGTCCCGGCGGGATAGACGATGCGCAGTTCATCGCAAATCGTAGCCAGCAGTTCGGCGGAAGACAACTTAGGATTAAGTAGCAGGGCGACTTCCGATTTCTCCGGCAGTTGATCAAGAAGGCAACGACAGATGGTCGTCTTGCCCGTTCCGATATCACCGGTCAACAGCACAAAGCCGCCGTCGCTTTTCATTCCATAAAGGAGATGCGCCAGTGCTTCCCGATGCCGCTCACTCATGAACAGAAAGCTGGGATCCGGACTGATGGAAAAAGGTTCGGTATTGAGACCGAAATAATCTAGATACATGGCAGATTCCCAGTGGTGAATTATTGAATCAAACGGTGCAGACACGGCCAATGGCGCGGCGGACACTCATCATATTAAAACGGTGACGGCTTGCCCAGATATTTTTCCGCTTCAGGCGACATCTAATCGGATTCGTGCGCGTGAATGAATTCAAATGGCAAGCACGCCGGGGACACTCACACCTCACATGCGGTTTTTTGTCCGTTTGGTCGCCACCGCATTCCAGGGGTCGTCGGGCCAAGGGTGCTTCGGATAGCGCCCCTTCATCTCCTTCTTCACCTCGGGGTAGACGCCGTCCCAGAACGAGCGCAGGTCGCGGGTGACGGCGAGGGGCCGGCCGGCCGGGGAGAGCAGGTGAATCAGCACCGACACCGCGCCGCCGGCCACGCGCGGGGTCTCGGCGAGGCCGAACAGCTCCTGCAGCTTGCAGGCGAGCACCGGGCCGTCTTCGGCCTGGTAATCGAGGCGGATGTTCGAGCCGCTCGGCACCTCGAGCCGCTCGGGGGCGAGGCGGGCCAGCTCCTGCTGGCGCTGCCAGCCGAGGAGGTTCTGCAGGGCGCTGCACAGGTCGAGTTTGCGCAGGCCGGCGAGGCCGGTGACGCCGGCCAGGTGCGGGGCGAGCCAGGTTTCGAGGGTGGCGAGGAGCCCGGCGTCGGAGAGATCGGGCCAGCCGGGGCGATGGGCGGCGACCAGCTGGGCCCGCGCCCGCAGCTGCCGGGCGGCGGGGCTCCAGTCGAGCAGCTCCAACCCCTTGCGGCGGAGCACCGCCAGCAGGGCCGGCGCGACGTCCGCCGCCGACGCCTTCACCGGCCGCTCCTGCAGCGGCAGGGCGCCGAGGCGACGCACCTCGCGGGCGATCACCCGCCCGGCGCGCTCGTCCCAGTCGACCTCCCGCCGCCAGTCGAGCGCCGCACCGAACAGCTCCTCCACCGTCTCCCGCGCCAGGACGCTGGCGAGGCGGATCTCCCCTTCGGCGCCCGGCTTGCCGGCGACCTCCACCGCGACAATCCACTCCCCGCCCTTGACCGCCGAGCGCGGTGACAACCTGCCGCCGAAACCGCCGCTGAAAACGTAACGCCCGCTGCCGGGCTCGCGCTCGCGGCCGATGCGATCGGGAAAGGCGAGCGCCAGCAAACGGCCGACGATCCCGGCATCGGGGGGCGCTTCGCCACCGTGGACGGCGAGCTTCTGCCGCCAGTAGCGGGCCGCCCGCGCCGCCGACTCGAAACCCCGCCGGCGCAGCAGCTCCAGGCGGTCGAGCAGGTCGCTGGGGCTGGCGTGGCCGGAGATCGAGCTGCCGGCCAGGTCGCGCTCGCCGATCAGGGCCGCGAGGTCGGCACCGAGGCCGGGCACCTTCTCGGCCTGAGCGGCCAGCAGCAGCCGGGCCAGGCGGGGATGGCCGGGGAGCGCCGCCATTTGCCCGCCCAAGGGGGTCAGCCGGCCCAGGGGGTCGAGCGCACCGAGCAGGCCCAACAACGACCGCGCCCCGGCGAGATGGCCCTGCGGCGGCGGATCGAGCCAGGCGAGCTGGGCGGCCTCAAGCACCCCCCAGCGGGCCAGTTCCAGCGCCAGCGGGG
>NZ_JBFHGD010000104.1:0-11532 GCF_041583255.1 Trichloromonas sp.
AACACCTCCGTATGGGAAATGTTCAGAGAATGATGGGTGGCTATTCGATTGTCAGAGAACTATTTTTGTCCACGAGCTGGTGGCACATATTTTTGTCCACGATGTGCTGGCACTCAACACTTTGCCAATAAAAATAACATAAAAAAAAGCCCCCGGTCGATGGCCGGGGGCTTTTGGCTGAGACGAAAGACGATTATTCGGCAGTAACCTGGCCGTCTTCGATGATCAGGTCGTACTGGTAGCCGTGGCCGAAATCCTTGTCGGTGGTGAGGGTGCCGGAAACCACGACCGTGTCGCCGACCTTGGCCATCGCGTTGGTGGTGATGGTCAGGTCATTGGTCCCCTCGCCACCGGTGCCGTCCTGCAGGTGGATCCAGTTCTTGCCCATGATCTCGGCGCTGAACTTGACGACCTTGCCGCGGACGGAGATTTGCTGGCCGGCCAGTTCGGCTTTGCCGGCAAAGATTTCCTCAATGCTCTTGCCGCCGTCGACCTTGACGATGCCGGTCAGGTCAATGTCATCCGCCTTGGGGGCGCCGATCGCGGGATGGCCGCTGGGGAGTTCCCCGGCCGGAGCGGCCATCATGCCGCCAGCAGCCCCCTCAGCGCCACCGGCCATGATGGCCGGGACGAAGTAGACCAGGTCGAAGTCGCGGTTGAGGGTCTTGCTGTGGTAGTTGGGCATGGGCATCCCTTCGGGGACGGCCACGGTGTCGCCGACGGCAACCTGGAACTCGGGGGCGGCAGCCCAGAATTTTTCACTGCCGGTATCGACCTGAACATAGGTGTAGCCGGCGGCGTTCATGGTTTCCACGACGGTGCCTGATTTTCCCTGCATGGCCGCCGGGGCAGGTGCGGCAGTCTGGGCGGGCGCCTGGGGGGCGGCGGTGGTTTTGGGCGTCTCATCCTTGCAGCCGGCAGCCATGGTCAGCACCAGGGCACCGATGGACAGGTAGAAAATTTGTTTTTTCACAGGTTCTTCCTCCAGATTGGATGTTGATTATTGGGCCTTGGCCCGCCACGGATGTTTGGGCAAATGTTAATGCAGCCTTGGAATCTAGCATAAAGGCATAGGCCGAGACAAGGGGCTTTTGATCTGTTGTGCTTTGCACATATACACAGGTGCTCAATGTGCGCACGTCGGGGGCGGGGCGGTGTCACATCAGTTCCATCGCTTGCATGGGATCGTAAATGATGTCATCATTGCGTTGATTAAATAAGACGGGTTCAAGGAGTCAGAATGGTTCGAGACAATGATCTGGTCGCTATTTTTCATTCCATACACCGGGTGATGAAAGCCGAAAAAGCACTGAAGCTGGAACGCGCCGATATCCTGCTGATCCCGGTGCCGCGCCAGTTGACCTCGGATTGCGGGCTGGCCATTCGCTGCCCTGAGCAGGAGTGGGGCCGGGTGGTTCAGGTGCTGCGGCGGGAAGAACTGCTGCCGGCCGAGTTGTACCGGTACGACGGCAGGGAGTTTCGGCTTGAGGCGTTTTGAGGCTTGCAGGGGGGGTGTTTCCGGATGGTTTTTCCCTTGACAAGGATTTTGCGCTTAACTATAGTTCCTTTTTTGGTGATAACCCGAACTGGCTGTGCGTGATTCTGGATGCTTGACAACCTGACAGAAAAGTTTGACTCGGTCTTCAAGAAGCTCCGAGGTCACGGGCGTCTGTCCGAAGACAATATCAAGGAGGCCTTGCGGGAAGTCCGCCTGGTTCTGCTTGAGGCCGATGTCAATTTCCGGGTCGTCAAGGATTTTGTCGAAGCCGTGCGGGTTCGAGCGGTCGGGCAGGACGTCCTTAAAAGCCTGACCCCGGCCCAGCAGGTCATCAAGGTCGTTCGCGACGAACTCGGTCTGCTGATGGGCGAGGGTGAGGATAACAGCCTTCAGCTCGGCGGCCGGCCGCCCGTGCCGATCATGCTCTGCGGTCTGCAGGGTGCCGGCAAGACGACCACCTGCGGCAAGCTGGCGCTCAAGCTGCGCCGTGACAAGCGCAACCCGCTGCTGGTTCCGGCCGACGTTTACCGTCCTGCCGCGATCGAACAGCTGAAGACCGTTGGCCGGCAGCTTGATGTCGCCGTCTTCGATTCGCAGCCCGGACAGGATCCGGTGGCGATCTGCGAGGCGGCCCAGCGTTACGCTGAACTCAACGGCTACGACACGCTGATCCTCGATACAGCGGGTCGCTTGCATGTCGACGAAGCACTGATGGGCGAGCTGGTGCGGATCAAGGCATCGCTGGCTCCCAGGGAAATCCTGCTGGTTGCCGATTCCATGACCGGTCAGGATGCGGTTAATGTCGCCCAGAGTTTTGACGAAAAGCTGGCCCTGACCGGGGTGATCCTGACCAAGCTCGACGGCGATGCCCGCGGCGGTGCCGCGTTGTCGATCCGGGCGGTGACCGGCAAGCCGGTCAAGCTGGTCGGTCTTGGCGAAAAGATGGACGCCCTCGAGGTCTTTCACCCGGATCGCATGGCCCAGCGCATTCTCGGCATGGGGGATGTCCTTTCGCTGATCGAGAAGGCCGAAGCGGCCATCAGTCGGGACGATGCGGCCGCGATGGAACAGCGGCTGCGCAAGGAAGGTTTTACGCTGGAGAACTTCCGCGACCAGCTGCAGTCGATCAAGAAGATGGGCTCCCTCGAGTCGATGCTCAAATTAATTCCCGGCGCCGGCAAGGCTCTCAAGCAAGCCCAGGGCATGCAGCTTCCGGATAAGGAAATGAAGAAAATCGAGGCCATCATCAATTCGATGACCCGAGAAGAGCGCCGCAATCACAAGCTGATCAACGGATCGCGCCGGTTGCGCATCGCCAACGGCAGCGGCACCAAGGTGCAAGACGTCAACCAACTGCTCAAGCGGTTCACCGAAGCGCAGAAGATGATGAAAAAAATGCAGCAGCTGGGACCCAAGGGGCTCAAAGGCCTGATGGGGCGCGGCGGCGGTGGCGGTATGCCGTTTTAGACAATAACCTGGCAGGTCAGTCCCGGGCGGATGCTTCCCGCGGGCTCTTTTGCCGTTACTGATACACACTCTCATAAATCGCTAACGGGAAACCCGTTGAAAAACAAGCAGGAGGAAAGACAGATGGCAGTAAAAATCAGGTTGGCTCGCGGTGGCGCAAAGAAGAAGCCTTTTTACCAGGTAGTGGTCGCCGATGAGCGTTGCCCGCGCGATGGCCGCTTTATCGAAAACCTGGGCCAGTACGATCCCAAACAGGATCCGCCCATGGTCAACCTTAGGGAAGATAAGACCCTGGAGTGGTTGAAGCAGGGGGCTCAGCCGACCGAGACCGTGCGGCAAATCCTGCGCAAGCAGGGGATCTGGGCAAAATTCAAGCAGCCCGAGGGGGCATAGTTCTCATCCTGAGAACCGGATGGGGGCTGTTTCGTTTCTGTTTCAGGTGAGGGGTCGGCAACAGCCTGCCTCCGAAGGACGGACTCCATGAAAGAACTCATCGAATTCATCGCGAAATCCCTGGTGGAGAATCCCGACGCGGTTACCATCTCGGAGGAGCTTGACGAGGACGGCAGTACCCTCATCAAGCTGGCCGCCGCCCAGGAGGACATGGGGCGGATCATCGGCAAGCAGGGACGGACGGCGAAGGCCATGCGGACTCTGCTCAATGCCAAGGCCACCCGGGAGAACAAGCGCGCCTCTCTCCAGATCATGGAGTGATGAAAGAGGGGGCAGGCCAGTTGTTTCCGTTGGGCGTCGTTGTGGGGACCCACGGTCTCCGTGGCGACCTCAAGGTGCGGCCGTCGACGCCTGATTCGCGTTCGCTGCTGGCCGCCAAGGAGGTGACCCTTCGCGACAAGGGGGGGCAGCTCCATACCCGTGAGCCGGCCCGGGCGGTGCCTCAGAAAGGCAACGTTCTTTTGCGTCTGCGCGGGGTGGAAACTATCGAGGCCGCCCAGCATCTGGTTGGCTGCGAGGTGCTGATGCGCTACGCCGACCTGCCTGACCTGGATAACGATGAGTTCTACTGGTACGAGTTGCAGGGGCTCAGGGTTGTCGACCGGACCCGCGGCGAACTGGGGACCCTTGACGAGCTCATGGTTACCGGAGCCCACGACATCTACGTGGTGAACGGCCGCTTCGGTGAAGTCATGATCCCGGCGGTGGGCCAGTTTGTGCTCGAGATTGACCTGGAGTCCGGCCAGATGACCGTTGATTTGCCGGAAGGGCTGGTTTCCAACGCTGATGAAGTTTGATGTACTGACCCTGTTTCCGGATATGTTTGTTTCCCCTTTTGCCGACAGCATTCTCGGCAAGGCGGTTGAGAAGAAACTGATCGAAATCAGCCCCCACAATCTGAGGGACTGGGCCGAAGGCAGGCACAAGGTCGTCGACGATACCCCCTGTGGCGGTGGCGACGGCATGGTGATGAAGCCCGACCCGGTCTGCCGGGCATTGCGTTCGCTCAAAGAGCAAAAGCCTGGCTCTCGAGTGCTGCTGATGACCCCGCAGGGGAAAACGTTCCGGCAGCGGGATGCCGCAGAACTGGCGCAGGCTGATGGTCTGATTTTTATCTGTGGTCGCTACGAGGGGTTCGATGAGCGGATTCGCGCTCACGTCGATGCCGAATACTCGCTGGGCGATTTTGTGCTGACCGGAGGCGAACTGCCCGCGATGGTGATGATCGACGCGATTGCCAGGCTCCTGCCCGGCGTGCTCGGTTCCAGCGGCAGTGCCGAAAAGGATTCTTTTTCCGACGGGTTGCTTGAGTATCCCCAGTACACCCGGCCGGTGGAGTTCGAGGGACAGCGAGTGCCGGATGTCCTCCTCTCCGGCAATCACGGTGAAATTGCCCGCTGGCGACGGCAGCAGCAGTTGGAACGGACCCTGGACAGGCGCCCGGATCTGCTGGAGGCGGCGCCGCTGAATGCGGAGGACCGGCTCTATCTCGAGCAGCTGCGCCAGTCTCGGAAGGGCGACTGCCAATGAGCGGGTCTGCTCTGGCGGTAGCGCTGGTTCACCATCCGATTGTGGACAAGCGGGGTGACCAGGTCGTGACCGCGGTCACCAACCTGGATCTTCATGATATCGCCCGCACGGCCAGAACCTACGGCGTTCGTCGCTTTTACGTGATAACTCCGGCAGTCGAGCAGTTGCTGCTGGTCGAGCGGATTCTGCAGCACTGGCGGGAGGGACACGGAGCCAGTTACAATCCCCATCGGGGCGAGGCGCTTGCGTTGATCGAAACAGCAACCACCCTCGAGGCGGCGATTGCAGCCTGGTCCCGGGAAACCGGTGCGGAAGCGATGCCGATACTGACCGGCGCCAAACGCTCTGACGGCGTGTCTTTCGAGCAATGTCGGCAGCTGCGGCAGCAGCACCCCCTGTTGCTGGTCTTCGGAACAGGCTGGGGGCTGGCGCCGGAAATCTTTACCCGCGGCTGGACCGTGCTCGAGCCGATACGCGGGGCCGGAGATTACAACCATCTGCCGGTTCGCTCGGCAGCCGCCATCATTCTCGACCGGCTGCATGCCGAGCCGTAGTTAACGACAACAACCCGGACCCGTCGGCAGCGGCGGGATTCGCAATTGAATCCTGAAAAAGGATCGGTATAGAGGAGGAAGTTATGAATATCATTGATCGTCTGGAAATGGAGCAGATCCGCAAGAATATTCCCCAGTTCAAGGCCGGGGATACGCTGCGGGTTCATGTGAAAATCGTCGAAGGGGACAAGCAGCGCATCCAGGTCTACCAGGGCGTCTGCATCAAGCGCGTCAATCGCGGGGTCGGTTCGACTTTTACCGTCCGCAAGATTTCCAACGGTGTCGGTGTCGAGAGGGTTTTCTCCCTGCATTCACCCGCCGTTGAAAAAATTGAAAACGTGATGGTCGGCCGGGTTCGCCGCGCAAAGCTCTACTACCTGCGCAACCTGCACGGCAAAGCCGCCCGGATCAGGGAAAAGCGTCTGGCCTGATGGGATCAAACGAAAAAGCCCCGGCATCTCGCCGGGGCTTTTTACGTTGGAGTGGATCAGGTTGCGATCGGGTTGTTTCAGTGGTGGATGGCAGGAGCAACGGCTGCCGTCTCAGGGGCAGTCAGCACGCCGACGATCAGGATCGTGAGCACGATGTAGACGCCGATCGCAGCCCAGCCTCCCTGGCGGATGACATCCATAAATTCTTTCCAGTCAACCATGAACGCCAGGTAGCAGACAACGAACAGTAAAGCAAAAAATACTCCCATGAACTCTCTCCTTTCATTGAAAACACATTAGGTTGCGCTCGGAATTCTATACCATGGTGCGCCTGAAATCCAGCCGGAATTTATGCGACAGGATATTTCATGACCTTGGATCTGTTTGCGGCAGCTGAAGTTTCTCCCCTTTTTTTCGAAGGACAGGCCCGGAGGAAGGGCTTTCTCCGGGTGGCCGGTGTCGACGAAGCCGGTCGCGGGCCCCTGGCCGGCCCGGTCGTGGCCGCAGCGGTGATCCTTCCCGAAACGTTTGAGCTGCCCGGCCTGACCGATTCGAAAAAACTTGCCGCCGCCAAGCGCGACCGTCTTTATTATCAGATCCGTTCCCAGGCGGCGGCAATCGGTGTCGGTATCGTATCTGCCGAAGAGATCGACCGGATCAACATTTTACAGGCCACGCTGCGGGCGATGTCTCTGGCCGTGCAGCGCCTGAAGCTGCCCGCCGATTTTGTGCTGGTCGACGGCATCACCCCGATCCCTCTTCCGCTCGCCCAGCAGACCTTGAAGAAGGGCGACTCCCGCTCGCTGTCGGTGGCCGCCGCCTCGATTATCGCCAAGGTGCTGCGCGATCGACTGATGCTGGCCTATGATCGCCGCTATCCCGGTTACGGGCTGGCCAAGCACAAGGGGTACGGCAGCGCCGAACACATGGCCGCGATTGCCCGCCTTGGACCTTCGCCGTTGCACCGCAAGACTTTCGGCGGAGTGCGCGAGCACCTGGCGACCGTATGACCGAGGCGCGGTTATCGCTGGGGCGCTGGGGCGAGGAGCAGGCCGTCCTCTTTTTGCGGCGCAAGGGACTGAAAATTCTCGAATGCAATCTGCGCACCCCGGTGGGAGAAATCGACATCGTTGCCCGCCACGGCAAGCTGCTGGTCTTTGTCGAAGTCAAGACCCGTCGCAGTCTGGCTTACGGCACGCCCCAGGAAGCCGTCGGGCCGGTCAAGCAGCGCCAGATCCTGCGGGCGGCCCAGTGGTACCTGGCCGACCAGGGGGCCGCTGGCATCCAGTCACGATTCGATGTCGTTGCCGTTTTGGCTGACGGCGGACAAGCGAAAATCGAACATATCCCTGACGCATTCGGCCTGCGCTGATTCTGATTCGTTGCGATGTGTGAAATTAATTGTTATCCTCAAGCTTCCGAGCTTAATGACTGGAAGCGGTGAAATGCCGCCGCAGGAGAGTCCCGCGTTATGAACCTGACTTTGTCTGACCTGGGGTATTGCCGGATCGGTGTCGCCGCGCCGGAACTGCGCGTGGCCGATATCGCGTTCAACTGCGAGCAGCTCCGCCAGGTCATTGCCCAGGCTGAAGCCGACCACTGCACCCTGCTGGTATTCCCTGAGCTGTGCCTTACCGGCTACACCTGTGCCGACCTCTTTTTCCAGCCGCTGCTGATTGAGCAGGCCCGACAGGCCCTGTGGGCTTTGGCGGATGGCCTGAAGGGACATCCGGTGGCGGTGGTGGTCGGTGCCCCGATTGCCCTGGACGGGCGGCTGTTCAACTGCGGGGTGATGATCGCTGACGGCCGGATTCTCGGCATCGTGCCGAAAACCTACCTGCCCAATACCCAGGAGTTCTACGAGGAGCGCTGGTTTTCTTCGGCCCGGGATCTCCATGTGGACAGCATTGAATGGCGGGGCGAGACGATTCCCTTTGGCGCCGACCTGCTCTTTCGGGCCGCCGGCCAGCCCGACTGCCTGGTCGGTATCGAGATCTGCGAAGACGCCTGGGTGGCCAGCCCGCCGAGCGGGAAGATGGCCGTGCGCGGCGCCACGGTACTGCTCAACCTTTCGGCCAGTCCCGAACTTCTCGGCAAGGAAACCTACCGGCGCGAGCTGGTCCGGGCCCAGTCGGCGCGCTGTCTGGCCGCCTATGCCTACGCCTCGGCCGGCCCCGGCGAGTCGAGTACCGACCTGGTTTTCTCCGGTCATTCGCTGATCGCCGAAAACGGCGCCATCCTGGCGGAAACCGAGCGCTTCCAGTTTGCGTCCCAGCTGGCGGTGGCCGATGTCGATCTGCAGCGGCTGGTCAATGAACGGTTGAAAAACAACAGCTTTGCCGCCTCGGAGGAGGGTTCGGCGTGGCGGGTGATCCCTTTTTCATTGGCCGCGCTGCCGAAGGGAACGGTGCGGCGCCCGCTGACGGCGACCCCGTTTGTCCCGACGGTCACTGGCGAACGCTCCTGCCGCTGCCGGGAAATCTTCGCCCTGCAGACCACGGCCCTGGCCAAGCGCCTGCGGCATACCGGGACAGCCCATGCGGTGATCGGCATTTCCGGCGGGCTCGATTCGACCCTGGCGCTGCTGGTGACGGTCAAGGCCTGCGACCGGCTGGGGCTTGACCGCAAGGGGATTGTTGCGGTCACCATGCCCGGCTTCGGGACCACCGGGCGCACCCGCGGCAACGCCGAAAGGCTCGCCGAACTGCTCGGCGTGACCTTGCGGGTGATTTCCATCGATACCGCGGTGCGCGGTCATTTTGCCGATATCGGCCATGACGAGACCCGCCACGATATTACCTATGAAAACGCCCAGGCCCGGGAGCGGACCCAGATCCTGATGGATCTGGCCAACCAGGTCGGCGGACTGGTGATCGGCACCGGCGACCTTTCCGAGCTGGCGCTGGGCTGGTGCACTTACAATGCCGACCACATGTCCATGTACGGCGTCAACGCCGGCGTGCCGAAGACCCTGGTGCGCTACCTGGTGGCCTGGTGCGCCGAAGTCGAGTTTACCGGTGAGGCGACGGCGGTTCTCAACGACATCTGCGCCACCCCGGTTTCGCCGGAACTGCTGCCGCCGGCGGAAAATGGTGAAATCCGCCAGGTAACCGAAGACCATGTCGGTCCCTACCTGCTGCATGATTTCTTTCTCTACCACATGGTGCGGCTGCAGTTTTCGCCGGCCAAGATCTATTTTCTGGCCTGCCAGGTCTTTGCCGAGCAGTTCGCCCCGGCCGAAATCCTGCGCTGGCTGAAGGTCTTTTACCAGCGGTTTTTCTCCCAGCAGTTCAAACGCTCGTGCCTGCCGGACGGGCCGAAGGTGGGGAGCGTGGCCCTGTCCCCCCGGGGCGACTGGCGCATGCCGAGTGATGCCTGCGTGGCCATCTGGCAGCGCGACCTGGAGCGCCTGATTTAAAGGGGCCCTCGCTGGGCCCGTAACTGGTGCCGGCTTATTAAAGTTATCGGATTCTATTTAGTTATGGTCGTTGGAACCCTGTATCTGGTCGCCACGCCGATCGGCAATCTTGAAGACATTACCCTGCGGGCGCTGCGGGTGTTGAAGGAGGTCGACCTGGTCGCCGCCGAAGATACCCGGCACAGCCGCAAGCTGTTCAATCATTTTGGCATTACCACCCCGCTGACCTCCTTTTTTCAGCACAACGAGGCCGCCAAGGGGGAACGGCTGATCGAGCTGCTGCGGCAGGGGAAATCGGTGGCGCTGATTTCGGATGCCGGCACCCCGGCCATTTCAGACCCCGGTTACCTGCTGGTCTGCCGATGCCGCGAAGAAGAGTTGCCGCTGACCGCGATACCGGGGCCATCGGCCGTGGTGACCGCCCTTTCCCTGTCCGGGCTGCCGGTGGCCCGGTTCGCATTTGACGGCTTTCTGCCGGCCAAATCCGGCGCTCGCCGCGAGGTGTTTGCCGGGTTGGACAGCGAATGCCAGCGCACAGTCGCTTTTTACGAGGCTCCCCATCGCCTGCTGGCGGCGCTGCAAGACCTGCGAAGCGAGCTGGGGGACGACCGGCAGATCGCCGTCGCCCGGGAGTTGACCAAGATGCACGAAGAACTGTTTAGGGGAACCGTGGCCGCCGCGCTCGAGCATTTCGGGCAGAACCGGGTGCGCGGCGAAATTGTCCTGATGGTCGCCCCGACCGTGGTGGCGCCGCCGCAGGAGACAGTTCGCGAGGCCATTCTCCGGCTGCAGGCCGATACCGACCTGTCGCGCCGGGAGGTTGTCAAGCAGGTTGCCCGGCAGTTCGGGCTTTCCGGCAGCGAGGTCTACAAGGAGAGCCTGGATCTGGATGAGGAAATGGAGGGCAAAAATGGATAAGCAGAAGATTCTGGTCGTGGATGATCACCGGACCGTTGGCATGCTGATGGAGGCCGTGCTCAAACTGCGCGGTTTTCATGTGCTGTATGCGGGCAGCGGTGCGGCCGGCCTCGAGCTGGCCCAAAAGGAAATGCCGGTGCTGATATTCCTGGATATCATGATGCCCGGAATGGACGGTTTCAAGGTCTGTGAGCTGCTGAAGCAGGACCCCGCCACCAAGTCGATTCCGGTGGTTTTCCTCTCGGCGCGGGGCGAGGCGGTCGCCATCGACCGGGGCAAGGAAGTCGGCGGCGAGGGCTTTGTCAAAAAACCGTTCAAAACCCTCGAAATTCTCGGCGTTCTGAACCGCTTCGTCGCAGGCAAATGAGTCGGCCGGTCAGCGGAGGATTTCAAAGCTGGTGAACTCGCCGCGGAACTCCTCCCAGTCGATCAGCATCTCGTCGACCCGACCGCCGGCAGGCCCCTGCCGGCAGAGTTCCAGGGCGCTGCGGATCTCCGACTCCCTGCCCTCGAAGACCGCTTCCACGTCGCCATCGGCAAGATTGCGCACCCAGCCGGTCAGCCCCTGGGCCAGTGCCTTGCGGCAGGTGAAATAGCGGAAGCCCACCCCCTGGACACTCCCCTTGAAACGGACCCGGGCCCGGATTCTTTTCATATTTGGTCCCCGCTTTGCGTCATCTGCAGAAACTCGTCTTCGGTCAGGGTTTTGATCCCCAGCTTCTGTGCCTTGTCCAGCTTGCTGCCGGCTCCGGGGCCGGCCACCAGGTAATCGGTTTTTTTGCTCACCGAGCCGGCCGCGCGGCCACCCAATCGCTCGACCAGGTCTTCCGCCTCCTTGCGGCTCATCCGTTCCAGGGTGCCGGTAATGACCAGGGTCTTGCCGCTGAGCGGCCCATCCTGCTGGACGACGGCCTCTTCGGTGGGGTTGATCCCCCGTTCCCTGAGTTGCTCAAGCAGTTGGCGCTGATCCGGGTCGGCGAAGAAGTCGACCAGCGATTCGGCGACCTTGCCGCCGATTTCGTGGATTGCTGTCAGGCTGTCTGTATCCGCCTGGGCCAGGATCTCAAGGGAGCTGAAGCGTTTGGCCAGGATTTTGGCAGTGTGCATGCCGACGTGACGGATGCCGAGCCCGAACAGCAGCCGCGACAGGGAGCGGGATTTGCTCTGCTCGATGGCCTGCAGGAGCTTGCCGGCCAACACGTCCCCCATCCGCTCCATGGCAAAGAGGTCCTCTGTGCCCAGCCGGTAGAGGTCGGCCACGGT
>NZ_JBFHGD010000105.1:0-11390 GCF_041583255.1 Trichloromonas sp.
ACCCTGTATCACGGCGTCACCCTGGGCGGAACCTCCTGGGCCAAGGAGAAGCGCCACCCGACTCTGGGCAACAATGTGGTTGTCGGTTCAGGAGCCAAGATTCTCGGCCCGTTCACCGTCGGCGACAACAGCAAGATCGGCTCGAACTCGGTGGTGGTCAAAGAAGTGCCGCCCAACTCGACGGTGGTCGGTGTGCCCGGCCGGGTCGTTTTTACCGATGGCCAGAAACCCGAGCCAAGGGCCGACCTGGAGCATGGCCAGTTGCCCGACCCCGAGGCCAAGGCCATTTCCTGCCTGTTTGACCAGCTTCGTGCGCTGGAAACCAAGGTTAAAAAGCTGACCGAGCAGCAGGCTGCCAAGCCGGTTAAGAAACCGGCGCCAGCGAAAAGAAAGACAAAGAAGGCGGAATGAGACTTTCGACCAAGGCCCAGTACGCGGTTCGAGCCATGGTGAGCCTGAACCTGCATGCGCAAGGGGCACCGGTAGCACTCAAGGACATATCAACGCGGGAGGAGATTTCCCTGTCCTACCTCGAACAGCTGTTCGTCAAGCTGCGCCGCGGCAAAATCGTCGACAGCGTCCGGGGGCCCGGCGGCGGATACGTTCTGGCCCGGCCCGCCGACCAGATTCGGGTCGACGAAATTATCATGAGTGTTGAAGAGTCGCTGGTTCCTGTTTCGTGCATGGACAACGACGGCAGCTGCAGCTGCAAATCCCAATGTGTCACCCAGAGCGTCTGGCAGGGGCTGGGAGGGCGGATTCGCAATTTTCTGGCGTCCATCACCCTGGCGGATCTGACCCGGGAAGCCGAAGCCAAACTCAGTTCTTGACCTTTATAAAGCACTATCCGAAATACCGAGACCAGGAGGACGAGTAGTGAAACGCATTTACATGGACAACAACGCCACCACGGCAGTCCGCCCCGAAGTTCTGGAGGCCATGCTGCCGTTTTATCGAGAACAGTTCGGCAACCCGTCCAGTGTCCACTGGGCCGGGCGGGCGGTAAGCGGGGCGGTGGAAAAAGCCCGCGAGCAGGTCGCCAGGCTGATCAACTGTTCAGCGGCCGAAATCGTTTTCATCTCCTGCGGCAGCGAAGGGGACAACATGTCCCTCAAGGGGACGGTGGAGGCGCTGCGCGACAAGGGGGATCACATCATTACCACCACGGTGGAGCATCCTGCCATTCTCGAAACCTGCAAGGCCCTTGAAAAGCAGGGGATCCGGGTGACCTACCTGCCGGTCGATCACAACGGCATGCTCAACCTGGCCGAACTCGAGGCGGCCATTACCGACAAAACCATCCTGATCTCGGTCATGTGGGCCAACAACGAGACCGGCAACCTCTATCCCGTCGAGGAGATCGGTGCCATCGCCCGCAAGTACAAGGTGCGTTTTCATACCGATGCGGTTCAGGCTGTCGGCAAGGTTCCCGTCGACGTGCAGAAAGCCAACGTCGACCTGCTGGTGATCTCCGGGCACAAGATCGGCGCCCCCAAGGGGGTCGGCGCCATATACATCCGCCGCGGCACCCGCCTGAGCCCCTTCATGCACGGCGGCCACCAGGAGCGCAACCGGCGGGCCGGCACCCATAACGTGGCCGGGATCGTAGGGCTCGGCGTGGCCTGCGAACTGGCCGGCAGCCATCTCGGCGAAGATGTCGCCCACATCCGCCGCCTGCGTGACAAGTTGGAGCAGGGGATTCAAGCTGCGATCCCCGAAATCAAGCTCAACGGTCATCCCGACCCGGACCTGCGCCTGCCGAATACGTTGAATGTCAGCTTTGCCTACATCGAAGGGGAGTCTCTGCTGCTTAATTTCGACATGAAAGGGATCGCCGCTTCCTCCGGTTCGGCCTGCACTTCCGGCTCGCTGGAGCCCTCCCACGTCATGGGAGCGATGTGCGTCGACGTGGTTCTGGCCCATTCAAGCACCCGTTTCAGTCTCGGCCTCGATAATACCGAGGAAGATGTCGATTACGTGCTGGAGGTGCTGCCGCCGATCGTTCAGCGTCTGCGGGAGATGAGTCCCCTGTATAACCGCAAGGAACCGATGACCTGCGAAGAGTGTCAGATCATAAGAAAAGTTCACTAGGTCAGCCGGTTGCTGTCCTGTATTTAAAGAACAGGTTTAAGTAAAGATAAAGGAGAAACTCATGTATTCTGACAAGGTTATGGACCATTTTTCCAACCCCCGCAACGTGGGTGAAATCGAAAATGCCGACGGTGTCGGCGAAGTCGGCAACGCTTCTTGCGGCGACATCATGAAAATTTTCCTCACGGTTGAAGACAACGTCATCAAGGATGTCAAGTTCAAGACCTTCGGTTGCGGTGCGGCGATTGCGACTTCGTCGATGGTGACTGAAATGGCCATCGGCAAAACGATTGAAGAGGCCCTTGAGTTGACCAATGCCGCAGTGGCCGAAGCCCTGGACGGCTTGCCGCCACAGAAGCTGCACTGTTCCAATCTGGCCGCCGATGCGCTGCATGAGGCGATCAAGAATTACAAGGAAAAGCACGGGGAATAGTAATTGGTGATAAGTTATTTGTGATTGGGGCAATCTCAAGCAAGGCGATTCATCATGATCAGTCGGGAGGGCTTTTACCTATTCAGGGAAAGCCCTCCCTTTCTCTTGTGACCCTCGTATCCAGATCAAATCACCAATCACTAATTACTGAATTACAGCTATGACAATGAATAAAAAACGCATCGTCGTCGCCATGAGCGGCGGCGTCGATTCAAGCGTGACCGCGGCGCTGCTCAAGGAACAGGGCCACGAAGTGATCGGCATGACCATGCAGATCTGGGACTATTCCTCGTTTGCGGCGAAGAATGGCGAAACCTTCGGCACCTGCTGTTCACTCGATGATGTCTACGATGCCCGGAGGGTGGCCGAAGAACTCGATATTCCTTTTTACGTGGTCAATTTCGAAAAGGATTTCCAGCGGCAGGTGATCGACCGTTTCTGCGACGATTATTTTTCCGGCCGCACCCCGAATCCCTGTGTCCTGTGCAACCAGGTGCTCAAGTTCGAGCTGCTGCTGCGCCGGGCCCGTGAGCTCGAAGCGGATTATCTGGCCACCGGCCATTACGCCCGCATCGAACGGGCAGGGGAGCGTTGGGCCCTGCGCAAGGGGCTCGACCCGGCCAAGGATCAGAGCTATTTTCTCTTCACGCTGACCCAGGAGCAGATGCAGCGGGTCAGCTTTCCGCTCGGAGGGATGACCAAGGACGAGGTGCGCGGCCACGCCGCCCGCCTGAACCTGCGGGTGGCCGAGAAGGCCGAGAGCCAGGATATCTGTTTCGTCCCCGATGGCGACTACGTGCGGTTTCTCGAAGAAGAACGGGGCGCCGGCAAGATGGACGGCGAGATCGTCCACGTCGCCTCCGGGCAGGTGCTCGGCCGCCATCAGGGGTTCTACCGCTACACCATCGGTCAGCGGCGAGGGCTGGGTCTGGCCTGGCCCGAGCCCCTCTACGTGGTCGGTATCGATGCCGGCCGGCGGCAAGTGCTGGTCGGCGAAAAGTCGCACCTGGCGGTGGCCGGACTGACCCTGCACCAGGTCAACTGGGCGATTGCCGAACCATCGGAACCGCTGCGGACGGCCTGCCGGATCCGCTACCGTCACCACGAAGTGACGGCCACGGTCACTCCCCTGCCTGACGGCCGGGCCGAGGTGCTCTTCGACGAGTCACAGAACGGCGTGACTCCAGGCCAGGCAGCGGTCTTTTACGACGGGGACCGGGTGGTCGGCGGAGGATGGATCGAGTGAGTCGCACCGTAGCCATCGCCACTCTCGGCTGCAAGACCAACCAGTTTGAGTCGGCCGCCATGGAAGAGCGCCTGCAGGAGACCGGCTTCGAACTGGTCCCTTTCGAGGCCGGCGCCGCCCTGGTCATCGTCAACACCTGCACGGTGACCTCTGCCACCGATTCCCAGTCGCGCAACCTGGTCCGCCGGGCCCGCCGGCTCAACCCCGCCTGCCGGGTGGTGGTCACCGGCTGCTATGCCCAGGTTGATCCCGAGGCATTGCGCCGCATCCCCGGCGTGGCCGTGGTGCTGGGCAATGCCGAAAAAAAGGATTTTCTCCGCTACCTCGAAACCGACGCCAGCGAAGCGCTCGTCTGTGTTTCGGATATCGCTGCCGAAACAGAGGCGGTGCCGTTGTCGCTGACCACTTTTGCCGAGCGCAGTCGGGCATTTCTGCAGATCCAGAACGGCTGCGACGCCTTCTGCTCCTACTGCATCATCCCCTATGCCAGGGGCCGCAGCCGCTCGGTGGAGCCGGGAGAAATCCTGGGCCAGGTTCGGACCCTGGCTGACAGCGGTTATCCCGAAGTCGTTCTGACCGGCATCCACATCGGCGGTTACGGCGTCGATCTTTCCCCGCCGACCTCGCTGCTTGACCTGGTTCGCCGCATCGAGCTGGAAACGGACCTGCCGCGCCTGCGCCTCGGTTCGGTCGAGCCGACCGAAATCCCCGATCCACTGATCGAGCAGGTGGCCGGGTCAAGCGTCCTCTGCCACCATTTTCACATCCCCCTGCAGGCCGGCAGCGACGAGGTCTTGCGGCGTATGAACCGTCACTACGACACCCGCTTTTTTCGCGAACTGGTCGAACGCATCCACGACCGTATTCCCGACGCCGCCATCGGTCTCGACCTGATAACCGGTTTCCCTGGCGAAAGCGAGGCCGAGTTTGCCGAAACCCTGCGGCTGATCGAGTCCCTGCCGGTTTCTCACCTGCATGTCTTCCCCTTCAGCCGGCGCCCGGGCACCCCGGCCGCCAGCATGCCGGACCAGCTGCCGGGGGATCTGATCAAGGCGAGGGCGGCGCAGCTGCGGGAATTGGGCGAGAAGAAACTGCATCAGTTTGCCGGGCGTTTTATCGGAACGGTTCTTGACCTGGTGGTCGAAGGGGGGAGAGACCAAGGGTACTGCCGCGGGCTGAGTCGAAATTACCTTTCCGTCAGGTTTCCCGGTGACGAAGCGCTGCAGGGGCAGCGGGTCGCCGTGAAAATCAGCGGCTGGTCGGAGGGACTGCTGACGGGAGAGCTGGCGTGAGCGACCGTCCTGTCCGCCGTGAGACCCTGGTCGCCGGCAGCGAAGTGCAGGGGCAGCGGCTTGACCGCTTTGTCGTCGATCATCTCGCAGGGGTGTCGCGCAAACAGGTAAAGCGGGCGTTCGACGGCGGGAGGATCTTTGTCGATGGCCGGGTCGAGCGCCGGGCCAACCTGCTGCTCAAGGGCGGCGAAACGATCGCCCTGACCCTCGAGGGAGAGGCGCCGCGCCTGAACATCGCAGAGCTCGAAATCCTTTTTCGCGACGAACATCTGCTGGCGGTCAACAAGCCGGCTGGCCTGCCGTCGCATCCCCTGGTGGACAGACGGATCAATGCCCTCGACCTGGTACGCAGGCGATGCCCGGATCTGCAGCCGATTCTGCTGCACCGCCTGGATATCGATACCACCGGCGTGCTCTTGTTCGCCCTGAGTGCCGAGGCCAACCGCGACCTGGCCCGACAGTTTGCCGAGCGGCAGGTAACTAAAACCTACCTGGCCCTGGTCGCCGGTGCGCCGCCTGAGCAGTTCACGGTCAGTAATTTTCTCAAAGCCGGGGTTCGTGGGCGTACCGTAGCGGTTCGCAGCGGCGGCGACCGGGCGGAAACCGCCTTTCGCACCCTTACGGTCGGCCCAGGCTTCGCCTTGGTCGAAGCCAGTCCCAAAACCGGTCGCACCCACCAGATTCGTGCGCACCTGGCGGGGGAGGGCTACCCTCTGCTCGGCGATCTCCTCTATGGCGGTCCCGTGGCTTTCGTTTTGAACGGGAATCCGCAGCATATCCGCCGCCATCTGTTGCATGCCCTGCGCCTGGCCATCCAGCATCCGGTAAGCCGGCAGTCTTTGATCCTCAGTGCTGCCGCGCCCCTCGATTTTCAACTTTTCCAGCCTGCCTCAGTTTCATCCTCCTAGCTGACCGGCTAAACTACACCGGCCGGCTTGTGTAAGTGGAAAATAATCTTTATTCTGTTGCTCCCATTCGTTGAAAATGGTATTCAATATCTGGCATGACAAAGTCGAGCATGCGTTGTTGAAAATAACCTGTGTTTACGCAAAGGGAGCAAGCCAATGAAGCGAGTCGCGATCTGTCTGTTGCTGGGGGGATTGATTGTCTGGGGAGGGGGCATCGGCGCTGTCGGCAGTACCGAGTCGATGGGCAGCCTTAAGCTGGGGGCGCAGTTGTATGACAACTGGCTGAAGATGACCGGGAAAACCGTCGAGGGCAATCACCCGGCCTATCCGGCGGAAGCCAAGAAAAGCGGGTCTTCCACCTGGCGCTGCAAGGAGTGTCACGGATGGGATTACATAGGCAAGGATGGCCGCTATGCCAGCGGTTCTCATTATACCGGCATCAAGGGGCTTTACGATGTTCGCACTCGGAGCGGTCAGGATTTGCAGCAGGCTATTGCGGCAACCGGAACCCTGCACGATTTCACCGAGTACCTGACCCTCGAAGAAATTGTCAGCCTGGTGCGTTTTATCAACGAAGGTCTGATCGACATCAGTGTGGCTCTTAACGCCGACGGCACCGCCAGGGGGGATGCCGAAGCCGGCAAGCAGCTCTATGCGGCCAATTGTGCGGATTGTCATGGGGCGGACGGCAATGCCATCGATTTCAAGGGGGACAAGGACGGCGTCCAGGGGGTAGGCTACCTCGCTGTGGACAACCCGCAGGAGTCCCTGCACAAGATCCGCTGGGGCCATCCCGGGTCGGACATGCCGTCACTGATCGCCGATGTCGGCCTGGATGACGCCGCGGCGATCAATATCCTCAGCTACAGCCAGACCTTGCCCTAACACGGTTTTTGCCCTGTCGTTAAAAAGCCCCTTCCGAACACATTCGGAAGGGGCTTTTTCATGTGGTCGCCGTGCAGAAAGGCCCATAAGAATCCATGGATGAGCTGTGAGCGTTGCCGCAGGGGCTCAGTCGAGTTGGCTTCGGAGTTTGCCGATCTCTTCGTTGAGCTGCTCGATTTTTCGGTGAATTTCAGGGCGGGGGTCGGTAGCCATGGTAACGACGGCCTTGCGTCCTGTGGTCGGACAGATGGGCGCATTGGCGAGCATCCGGTCATGCTCGGCGTCAATGTCGATCAATACCTTTTCGTAGGCCTGGAGCTCTTCCTGTTTGCAGCTCAACTGAGAGCGAATTTCGTTCTTCGAGGTGGCGGAAGGAAGCAGGTTGACCAGTACGCTGCTTTTGACCTGGTGCAGGGCGGTGCCAGGGCGGGCCGGGTAGAGATAGAGAACGGTCGCAGAAACAATCAGGAAGATCACACGTTTTTTCATGGGTACGAGTCCTCCTTTGGCAAGGGGTTAATGTGCGGGGCTGAACAGCGCGGCAGCTTTGCCGCGCGCAACATCGACTTGTGACAGCAGGGCAATGCCGACCAGAAAAAAGACGGCCAGTGCCAGGATAGAGAGGCGCGAGGAGCCGGTGAAATCGGCAATCAGGGCGAAGACGAGCGGCCCGAAGATCGAGGCGAACTTGCCGCTGATGGCGTAGAATCCGAAAAATTCTGCCGATTTGTCGGCCGGCACCAGGGCCGCGAAGAGTGAGCGGCTGATCGCCTGGCTGCCGCCCAGGATCAGCGCAACGACCAGGCCTAGAATCCAGAATTCCCACCCCTGGTGCATGGTGTAGGCGTATATGGTGACCGCGATGAAAAGGATCAGGCTGAGCAGTACCGAATGCTTGGCCCCATACTGTTCGGCGAGGCGGCCGAACAGGAGCGATCCGGGCATGGCGACAAACTGGATCATCAGAAAGCAGCCGAGAATGCTCCCCTGCGATAAGCCGAGCTCTTCGCGGGCAAAAATAGCCGAAACGACAATGATGGTTTGAATACCATCGTTGTAGAAGAGAAAGGCGAGCAGAAACCGGAGCAGGTCGGGATAGCGGCGGATGTGGGCGAAGGTCTGCAGGTATCCCTTGAAGCCGGTCGGCAGCGGCTCTGGAGCATGGATAAAGACGCCTTCCCGCACATGGCGGAAGGTGGGCAGGGAGAACAGGGCCCACCACAGCCCGGTAATGAAGAATCCGGCGCGGGTTGCGGCACCGCGGTCGGCAAAGCCGAACAGGTCGTATCCCTGGATCAGGGCGAAGGCGAGCAGCAGCATCAGGCCGCCGCCGATGTAGCCGGTGGCGAAGCCGCGGGCCGACAGGCGGTCGAGCTCGGTGCCATCAGCCAGGGCCGGCAGGAAGGCATTGTAAAAGATGTTTCCGGCGGCGAAGCCGATGTTGGCGATTATGAACAACAGGGCGGCCAGCAGGTAGTCTCCGGGGCCGGCCAAGGCCAGCAGGGAGGTCGCGGCGGCTCCGGTCAGGGCGAAGACGATCAGCAGCAGCCGGCGGCGACCCCGCTTGTCGGCGTAGGCTCCGAGGTACGGGGCCGCGAGGGCGACGGCCAGCATCGAGCAGGAGACGGCATAGCCCCAGAGAGCCGAGGCCGGCATGGTGCGGGTCAGACCGAAAAGCGAAAGGCGGGCGCCTTCAGGGGGAACCAGGGCCACGAAATAAACGGGCAGCACCGCGGCAAGAATCACAGTGGCGAAGGCCGAGTTGGCCCAATCGTACATGCACCAGCCAAACCATGCTTTGCGTTTGCTGTCCGCCGTTGTGGTGACCATGATGGGAGGTGACCCCTGATGGAAAGGAGCCGGCAGGGAAAATCTCCCTGCCGGCGAGGAAAATCCGGGTTTAATTGAGCAGCTTTTCGATGGCCTGGAAGTTGGCGCCCGAGATGTAGGTCCCGTTGATCCAGAAATTCGGCGTTCCCGTCAGCCCGAGCAGGTCGGTCGCTGCCTTGTGGATTTCAAAGACGCCGTTGTCGTTGAATTCGGGCAGGGGGATTTCATCGTAGCGTCCGGACATGACGTCTTCGTAGGCATGCATCGGACTTTCCGCCGAGAGGATGTAGCGCACCTTCGATTCGGCGTTGGGGTGCATGCTCAGCGGCAGGAAGAAGATGTAGCGGGTGACGTCGGTACGCTTGGAGAAAAACTCGGAAGCCTTCCGGCAATAGGGGCAGTCAGGGTCGGTGACTTCGATGACCGTGTTTTTACCGGAGCCGATTTTTACCGCCTTGTCCATCGGCAGGTCCTTGAGCTTTTCGCCCATGATTTTACCGATTCGGGCTTTGCTGAGATTTTCGCCTTCCTTGTTCCACAGGTCGCCAACCAGCAGGTGACCGGTTTCGGCTGAGAAATAGAGGATTCTGTTGCCGGAAACCACTTCGTAGAGACCGGCGATTGGGCTGGTGTAGACCCGCTGGAACTCCAGCTTGGGGTAGGTCTGCTTGAGGGTGTCGACGACCTTTTGCGGAACGGTGTCCCCAGCCTGGGCGCAGCCGACCATGGCGACGCCGGCGACGATCGTCAGCGCCAGGGTATTCAGAATATTCTTGATCATTGGCATTTTGTATTTCCTTCCGTACGGCATGTTTCGGTATGACGGGTTATCCACGGCCAGTCTCAACGACGGTTGCCGCGAATTTGTTCGACGTAAGCGCAGTCGGCAGGGAGCCATTGGACGACTTCAACCACCTCGGGGGTGAGCTTGATGCACCCTTCACCGACCTTGAACCGCTTGTGATAGACCTTGCATTCGCGGGTGACGATATCGAGAAAACGACAGGGTATGCTGGTCGGGAGGATCGTGCCATCCCCTTCGATCCATTTTTCAAAACAGCATTGTCCGCAGCGTTTGCACAACTTTTCCCAATTGTCCACGATTTTCCCCGAACGCAATTTCGATATTTTATAGCAGTCCTCATCCCATTGCAATGCGCATCCAATGGAATTAATGTGCTGCGAAGCACTATTTGCCCGACAGGTTGCCCATGATGCCGCGAACCGCTGCCGGAATATCGGCCGGCAGCAGGACGATCTTGGCATTGGGGGCATTGGATATGTTTTTGACCGCCTCGATGTATTTTTCGCCGAGCAGGTACATGACCGGCAGCTCGTTGGCCTGGATTGCCTCGGTGACCTTGGTGATGGCGCGCTGGCTGGCCTCGGCGAGAACGACCTGGGCCTGGGCGTCGCGCTTGGAGGCCTCGAGGCGGCCGTCGGCCTGCAGGATGGCGGCGGATTTTTCCCCTTCGGCCCGGGTGACGGTGGCCCGCCGGCCGCGCTCGGCGGCGGCCTGCTCTTCCATCGCCTTCTGCATGGTTTGCGAAGGGTTGATGTCCTGGATCTCGACGGTTTTCAGGGTGATGCCCCAGTCGGCGATGTCGTCGGAAATGGCTTCTTTGAGTTTCGCCTTGATCATGTCGCGGGAGGAGAGGGCGTCGTCGAGGTCCATTTCGCCGACGATGGAACGCAGCGAGGTCTGCACCAGGGTGCGGATCGCCAGGCGGTAATCCTCGATGCCGTAGACCGCCTTTTCCGGGGAGACGATGTTGATGTAGGCCACCGCGTTGGCGATGATGACGGCGTTGTCTCTGGTGATGACTTCCTGCGAGGGGATATCGAGAACGATGTCCTTGGTGGTGACCTTGTAGGCCACGGTGTCGATGTAGGGGATGATGATGTTCAGCCCCGGCCCGAGGGTGCTGTGAAACTTGCCGAGCCGCTGCACGACATATTTGTTCCCCTGGGGGACGAGGCGGACACCGAGGGAGATGGTGACCACGACCAGTACCAGAAACACGACAACTACAATCAATCCTTCCATTGCTTCAGCCTCCTTGATTTGAATAAAGATAAATTAGCGTGCACGCTTTTCAACGATCAGGGTGTTGCCGGAAACGTCCTTGATGAATACCCGGTCGCCGATCGCCGCTTCCTGCTCGCAGATAAACGGCCATTCGTCGGAACCGAGCAACGGGGTGGTAAACCTTACCGTCCCCCGCTTGCCGTCCCGGGGGACAGCGATGACCTGGCCGCTTTCACCGAGCACCGCTTCGCGGGAGAGCCCAGCCTTGGTGCGGTCGGTCATGCGCGGCTTGAGCAGCTTGAACCAGAGAAAGGTGAAGCCGCTCGAGGCGATGGCCCAGATGAATAGCTGCCAGCTCAGGCTCAGCTCCGGGGCGGCCCACAGGATCGCTCCGACCAGCAGGGCCCCGAGGCCGAACCAGAAGATGGTGAAGCTGGGGATGAACAGTTCAGCCAGGATCAGGATCAGGCCCAGGGCCAGCCAGTGCCAGAAGAGTAGGGTAAAGCTCACAATCGGTCTCCTTGGGGGAAATGTCCTGTTAATTGCTAGAGCGAATGCCCTGCCGGGTATACGCTGTTGACGACCGGGCTGGGCATGTGACATGCTAATGACCGTGTTTTAAAATGAACAATCATTTCAATTAAGTCAAGGCGGCTGACGATGCAGTTGATTCATC
>NZ_JBFHGD010000106.1:0-11143 GCF_041583255.1 Trichloromonas sp.
CGCCGATCGGTGATCGCCACGTTGATTCGGCGTCCGCAGCCAACGCACCCCCGGTGACGTCGCCGGCACAGATCATTGTGCGGATAAGGGAACTGCTGTAAACCACGCTGTGCTCGGCAATGGGATCAAGGACTTCGACTCCGAAGCCGAACTCTTCCCCTTTGCGTCGGAGAAAATCGACATCCCCTCCGCGCCCCCGGCCGAAGGAATAATCGTATCCGACGATGACATGCTTGACACCGATGGTTTCCACCAGAATCTTTTCGACGAACTCGTCGGCCGACATGGCGGCCATTGCCCGGGTGAACGGTGCACAGATCAGCACATCGACATGGGAGGCCTCGATGAGGCGTTTTTTTTCAGCGTCGGTATTGAGCAGTTTCGGCGCCCGCTCCGGGGCCAGGAGCTTCAGCGGATGGGGCACGAAAGTAAGCACGACGGAGGTGCCGTCGCATTGACGGGCCTTGCGGATGACCCGCTGAAAAATCTCGCGATGACCGAGATGAACCCCGTCAAAATTGCCGATGGTCACTACCGCATTGCGCAGGGGCGCAGACAGTTGCTGCAGATCGGTGAAAAGCTTCATGGCTTGAATCGTTTTTTTCGGCCACGCCCGGGCGCCGGTTGCCGTTGTTCTGTTTCGACCAGCACAAAATCGATTTCACGCCTGGCCAGGTCGACCTTGGCCAAGCGCACCCGAACCGGGAAACCGACCTGGTAGATCCTGCGACGATGCTCTCCGATCAGGCGGTGCAGATCTTCTTCGTAATGATAAAAATCGTCGGTCAGACTGGAAACATGAACCAGCCCTTCGATGAAAACATCATTGAGTTCGACAAAAAAACCGAAGGGCTGAACCCCTGAGACCAGGGCGTCGAATTCTTCGTCGATCCGGGTCGCCATGAACTGGCACTTTTTCAGGTCGACAATTTCCCGTTCGGCCTCCATGGCCCTCCGCTCGCGCATCGAGGTATGCTCACCGGCCGGGGGGAGCCGTCGGTTGAGGGCTTCCTTGCGGCTTTCGGAGAGGGAACCCTGCGCCAGTACTTCGCGCAGAATCCGGTGCACGACAAGATCGGGATAGCGCCGGATGGGCGAGGTGAAATGACAATAGAGCTTGGCGGCCAGGCCGAAATGACCGGCGTTGTCGGCCGAGTACCGGGCCTGCTTGAGACTGCGCAGCAGGACGTTGTTGAGGAGTTTTTCCTCGGGGCGACCCGAGGCCTCATCGAGCAGCTGCTGCAGTCTGCGCGGGTCAACGCCGGTGGCACCGAGTTCCAGCCCGTAATTGAAGTGGGCAGCGAATTCCTGGAAAGCCTGCAGCTTTTCCAGGTCGGGCGGCTCGTGAATGCGGTAGAGCAAGGGCGCCTGCCGCTCGTGCAGAAAGGTCGCCACCGCTTCGTTGGCCGCCAGCATGAACTCTTCGATCAACCGGTGGGCGAAGGTGCGTTCGGCCCGGACGATATTTTCCGGTTTGCCGCGCAGGCCAAGCACCACTTCGGCTTCGGGCAGGTCGAAATCAAGGCTGCCGCGCCGTCTTCGCATCTCGATGAGTTGGCGAGCCAGCTGCTCCATGACTTTAAGGTCGGGATAAATCGGGGCGTAGCGGTCGATGACCGCCTGCTCCGCCACTTCGATCATGGCGTGCACCTCGGTGTAGGTCAGCCGCGCCCGACTGCGAATCACCGAAGGGTAGAACCGGCTTTCGAGACGCTGCCCTTGGCGATCAAAGAGCATCTCGGCGGTCATGGCCAGACGATCGACCTCGGGGTTTAAGGAACAGATGCCGTTGCTCAGCGCCTCGGGGAGCATGGGAATGCACTGGCCGGGGAAATAGACGCTGGTCGAACGCTCATAGGCTTCACGGTCGATGAGGCTTTTGGGGGCCACGTAATGCCCGACATCGGCGATCGCCACCCAGAGCCGGATCCGGCCATCGGCTTCAGCCTTGACGGCGACGGCATCGTCGAAATCCCTGGCCGTTTCGCCGTCGATGGTCACCAGCGGCAGCGAGCGCAGATCGATCCGTCCTGCCAGGTCGTCCGGAAGCACCTGGTCGGGAATCTCCCCGGCGGCGGCCAGCACCGTCTCGGGAAAGCGATGCGGGAGATTATGTTTGTAGGCAACGGTCAGGATTTCGACGGCGGGATCATCGGCATCGCCGAGAATTTCGATAACAGTCCCCTCGGGACCGCGGCTGCCGCTGGGGAAGGCATCGATGCGGGCGACCACCATCTGGCCGGGGCGCGGCGCGGTTGCAGACTGGTCAAAAATGAAGATATCGTGGCGCACCTTTGGATCCGCCGGGACGACGTAACCGAAGCCACGTCCGGCTTCGTAGCGGCCGACCACCTGCCGATGGGAACGCTCGACGATGCGGACCACCCGCCCCTCGGGCTTGCCGCTGCGCCCTCCCCGTTCGACCCGCACGGCCACCGTATCGCCGTCCATGACTTCACCCAGGTGCCGGGCCGGAACAAAGATATCCTGGCGGGCTTCCGGCGCGGAGACGAAGCCGTAACCATCCCTGTGTATGGAGACCTTGCCGACCACCAGGTTGACCTGCCGGGGCAGGGAGTAGCGGCCATTCTTGTGCCGGATCAGGCTGCCGGCCTCGACCATGTCATCGAGCAGGCGGAGCGCTTCCTGGCGCTCCCCCCGCTTGAGCCGGAAACCGGCGAGGATATCCCGCGTCGTCTGGGGCCGGCGGGCCTGGGTGGCAAGAAACTTGACCAGGTCTTCGGGTGTGAGCGCCATGCGTCCTTGATCCTAGGTTTTCGCCGGCGCGGGGACCACGCCGCGGGCCCACAGATGCTTGCCGAACTTGCGATAGCCGTAGACGTTGTTCAGGCGGGCATCACTGGCATCATCGACCGGCAACACGTGCCCCTTGAGCAGCGGTGAAAGGTATTTCGCCAGCACGGCGCCGCCGCCGCCGGTGATCACCATGGTATCGATGTCCCAGTCGTCGGCCCACAAGCGGTCAACCTCGTTGGCCACGGTCGAAGCCAGCTGACTGAAGACCTGCTCGGTGAGCTCCTTGAGATCGTACTCCTTGCCGCGGATCTTGATAAAGCCCCGATCGACGGCGTCGTAGAGGCGATAGAGCTCGACGTTGACCCCGCTCTCCTCGCGCAGCTTGGTGGCAATCACGTTGAAGGCCCGGGCAATGCCGGAATCGGTGGTGCGGCTGCCCCGCTCCGAATAGCGCATTTTGTCGGAAATGGTGTAGTCGGAGGTGCGGAAACCGACGTCGATGATGCCGATTTTTTCCTTGACCAGGCGCTTGTCGCCCAACTCGCCGAGATCGTTCAGCATCAGGTTGAACATCGAGCCGAACGGCTGGGGAATCACCCGCACCTTGTTGATGTTGATGATCTTCTCCTTGGTCTGGCCGGCGGCGTCGGTAAGGACCACCCGATGTTCACCACGCAGGATGGCGGCGACATCCTTCTTGTATTTCTGGTAATAACCGATCGGCAGACCGGTCACCAGGTTAATCGGAATATGACCACCGACCAGCCTGGCCGCCGCTGCCAAAGCGAGGATTTTGGCGAACTTGGCGATGAACTGCCCCTGGTCGAGGGTGAAGAAGCGTACGTTGCTCTGCCGTTCGGCCAGTTCGCCGAGAAAATACGACTTGCCGTCGACGTCGATCTGCAGGTGCTCGTCCTGGGCGGCGTCGGCCAGAATCAGCTCGCGAAACTGCACATCGGTCGCCTCGCCAAAAACCGACTTGAAGACCAGCGATTCGTTGCCGTTGGTCGCCTTGGTAAAACCAAAACCTATATCAATGCCGAGAATTTCCACATACCCTCCTTTTTGTGACGAAAAAAAATTCAGCTGCCGACCGATTCGCCTTCGACAATCTTGTTGACCACCATGCCGGAAAGCAACTTGGGATAAAAGTAGGTTGATTTCTGCGGCATCTTCTCCTCCGAGTTGGCCACCTCGCGCACCTCGCTCATGCGGGTAGGATTCATCAGAAAAGCCAGCGGGGCCCCTTCTTCGGCAACCAGCCGAAACGGCTCGTCAAACCCCTTAATGTACTGCAGATTGGACTGTTTTTCCAGGGATTCGTGAGAAATCTTCAACAGCCGGCCGAGAACCAGGCGGTGCAGAATCGACACATCCAGGGTGCGCAACACCTTGGGCGTTTTCGTGTCGAAAAACTGGTCCATGACCTTTTCATCCTTGAGACTCAGGTAATGGATCTGGTCCGTGCCGGTAAAGAGGGCCAGCACATGCCGGCTTTTGCCCAACTCCGCCAGGGTCTGGCGTACCTCGAGACGGGCCGAGGCGGATGCCGCATCGAGGGGGCGGCTGTCGATATCGAAATAATCGACCAGCTCCCCGAAAAACGCCTCGAGCCGGAACTGCGGCAGATTGCTGACTACCCGGTGAGCCGGAAAGACCTGCATCCCGCGATCTTCCATGTTGGAAAAACAGATCATGACGTAGTTGAAAAGCTCTTTGCCGGTATAAGCAGGATGCTTTTCGCGCATGTAATTCCGATAACTTATCGCCGCTTCATAGCGGTGGTGCCCATCGGCAATAAGGAGTGGCTTGTTGTCGAGTACCGACTGAACCTTGCTGATCAGCGATGGCTCAGCGGTACGCCAGAGCCGGTGAGTGACACCGTCGTCATCACGAACCGCAAGATCAGGGTCGCGGTTCTTTTCTCTTTTGCAAAAAACCTCGAGAACACAGCAGGGATCGGAATAGAGGGCGAAAACCGGGCTCAAGTTGGCATTGCAGGCCCGGGTCAGCTGGTACCGGTCCGCCTTGGGATCGGAGAGGGTCTTTTCGTGGGGTTTGACCAGGCCGGTGGAAAAATCCTCGATGCGGGAAAGGGCGACGACCCCGTGACGGACCAGAATCTGGCCGTCCTCGATGGAATATTCCTGATCATACAGGTAGATCGAAGGCTCCTGGTCGCGCACCAGAATCTCTTCATCCTGCCATTGCTGAAAGAAGCGGGCAGAGCGGGTATAGCGGTTGTCCTGCTCCGAATCCCCGGACTGCGTCTTGCCGAGAATCAGCTTGACGATGTTGTTTTCGTGACGAAGAGACAGTTCATCCTGCAACGAGGGGGAGATTACGTCATATGGAGGAGCCATCACCCTGGCGGGATCCGGCACCCGCCCCGGGTTGTATCGTACCCCCCTGAAGGGGACTATCTTGGCCATGCAGAAAAACTCCCTGTACCGCATTAAATGAGATCAACACTATACGTAAATCCCATAAAAGGTTGCAAGGGAAAACTCCTGGTCGTACACACGGGACTGCACCCCAAACCCTTCAGGGCGCACCAAGGGGTGCCCGTTAAAACAAAAAAAATCACCAGCAGTCCGCCGGTTTTTTCAGCCCGGCCTGATTGATGGTCATAACCGCGCAGCGGCTGTCTTTCGCCTGCGCCCCCTGCCCCGTTGCGGCAAGGGTAAAACTGGTCGCCGAGGGATCGGCGCTGAAACTCAGCTGATATTTGCCGCCTTCAGACTTCAGGGGGATTGTCCCTCCGATAGCGGCGCCCACATAGGTGTTGTTTTGCGTGTAGTACCGCTCCATGAGCTGAGCCCCCTGCACCAGGGCCACCTTGCCATCGGCGCGGCCGGCGCTAAGCAGATAGTTATTATAGACGGGGGTGGCGATGGCCGCCAGGATCCCCAGAATGGCGATGGCAATGATCATCTCGATCAAGGTAAACCCGGCTGGCTTCTGCAAATCCATAATTTCTCCCAAAGGCATTCAGTCCAAAAACTTCAACTGACCCAATCTAACGAGCAAGACATGTCTCACGCGGAGACGCAAAGACGCCGTTAAACCCTGAAAATGCAAACCGCCTCTGGCATCGGCCCTTACTGCGGCGCCAGCCTGCGTCTTTAGTGAGCATAGCGAACGAGCGTGAGATATGTTTTTATTGAAGCTGGCGCCAGGACCTCCGGCCAGCGCCGACCGGATCTCCAGCGGCCGTATCGAGGCTCTCGGTGGCGCCATCTGAATTCGGGGTGACCAGGTATTCACTTTGCCCGTCTTCTATGACCGTCGGAGTCTGGATGATGCCATTTCTGGTCCGAACACCGCTGACATGTTTGTTCATCGATTCAGGAGCTCCATTTTCGCCGGTTCCGGTAACCGAAACCCGGTCATCGTCATTATGAGTCTTGCTCCTGTCAATATCGAAGACGGTGTAACCGAGGCTGCCGCCGTCAAAAGCATCCAATTCCATCAGCCAACTGCTGCCGCCGGCATCACAAGGGTGAGCCGATGGAATCAGGGTCACGAATATAATCCGGTCGTGGCGGAACAGGGCGTTGGAGACAACCCGTTCCCCATACCTCATGGGACCGGGAGAAACAAGGTCAAGATACCAACCCCGATTGACGCTGCTGACAATCGGGTTATCTGAAACAACTCGAACATCCCAGTCGGAAGAGGATGTCTCATTACTGATGATTTGCGCCTGAAGCAGACTGCGGTCGGTTACTGAGATTCGTTCGCCAGTATCCCGGATACCATAAAAAGTCTGCACTTCGCGATCGGCATGGGTTTCCGGGATCTCATTATCTCCCATCTCGAAAAACTTACCGGTACCGAACAGGATCATGTATCCCTCGATGGGGTGCCTGGCCACGGTCGGACGCACAGTAACAGGTTGAATCTCCCCATTAGGCCCTACGGCCTTGAACAGTGGACGGGGAACCGCATCCGCCTCGGTGTAGGCTAGTTTCCAATCGATAGCGTCATCGCCACTGACATCGAATTTCCACAAATTTCCCTGCAAATCGCCGGCATAGATCGTATCGATGATACGATCACCATCGGTGTCGACCGGCGCCGGACTGGAGAGCCCGTTGGGGCTGGCGACGGAACCTACCCCGACGTCAATCGCCTTGATTATCGTGCCATCGGCAATATCGGCGATGTAAAGAACCGCTTTACCTGTTGCGCTGTTGTATCCATTACCAAACAAGGCAACCCATTTACCGTTAGCTAATCGGGCGATGGTCGCATCGCCAATGGTATAACCGAGATCGGCGTAACCATCGTAACCGGCTCCCGTCGTCGCCGAACTGATTTCCCATAACACCGAATTTTTATCAAAATCCTGCGGGTAGCTCACATCGAGGGCAAAAACCCCCTGCCCCCCGCCGCCAAGGGATTCGACCAGAACCGTATGCCAGGCCGAACCGAAATAGGCATCCACAGCCTTCGGCGCCCCATCCACCAGATAGCGGTGAGCGTTATCCCGGGAACCGTAACTGCGTTCGGGCAACCTGTTCAACAGGGGAATGGTCGTATCCGGAGCATATGCAAACAGCTCAACCCCGGTCGTCGCAGAAAAAGCATGCAGCATGCCGTCGTTGGCGCCGACATAGACAACCGGCGGACGCGACTGGTACCTGTTGCCGGCCCGAAAATTCTTGTACGAAACGCCCTCGGGGAGAGCTGAGCGATCATAGAGATAATTAGGGTTTCCGACATAAAGAGGATCGGAATTGACGATGTCCCCCAGCAGCCTCGCACGATCACGAAAAAGACCGTTGTTCTGGTTTTCATTGGTCTGATCACCACGCAAATAAGCCACCCGGTTTGCCCCCAGGGTGTCGACTGTACCGAAAACATCCTTATTCAAGGAGGATTGCTGGGTTGCCGTCAGCTTGTCCCACAAAAACTCCCCACCGGTAGTAACGGCTGTCGACGTGTAAATGTTGCGATCGGCTTCAGCAGGGATCAGTTCAGCAGAATTCCACAACAGATCCCCCAGGCTGCCGTCCCAATTGATCTGATAGGCCAACAGCTCACCAGACCAGTCACCACTGTTGAAACGAGCCTGATAAACAACCGTACCCGAATTGAGCTGGGTCGAGTTTGCGGCAACCGATGCCGAAGAAGACACCTGTGCCGTCAGCTTGAAAAATACTTCATTCAGGGCCTTTTCGAGCTGGGTCGGATTGGTGGAAAAGTAGTAATTGTCGGGCAAGCCGTCGCCGTTTGTATCCCATGACAGCGTTTCTGCCGGAAAATCTCCGGCTTTATCGAAGCCTCCCCATTTGCTCGCATAATAAAGGGGTTGCTCAAGAACCAGACCTGTAGCATTCGATGAAATATAGAATGTTTGCCCTACTGCGGCATCGGCGGCAGTACAGCCGGTGCATCCAGTGATCGACGTGGCGTCGCTAAAGGTAAAGCCGTTGATCCCCGAAAAAGCATGAAACCCGTCCGCCGTGGTGCCGCTGATAGAGAAACCGAACCCCATCGAATCGGGAGTCGATTGGGAAAAAACATCCGTCGAAACAGTGATGGTTTTGGCTGCGTTGTCGATTCTGTAGCGAAGAACGCCGCTCATGTCCTGGTCGTAGTCGCCCCCCTGCTCGCTGTCTTCCCACTGCACGAAAAACTCGCCGGTACCATCCACCAGACTTTGACTGATTTTTTTAAAATTAACGATGGCGCAGTTGGCTGCGGGCGAGAGGGAGGTATTGCGACAGGCCGGCAGGATAGTCAGCGAGGGGACCGTCTCCCCGGGCAGGGGAATTTCAATTTTCGGTACCGCTGGAGCTAAAGAGACACCGAAGGTTTTCACCGTCTGTTCGTCTTGAAGATCGTTCCGGATACTGTGAGTATAAGCGAAGTGGGCCAACCCGGCGATATGATAAGAACCGCTGAGTCGTGGCGACTCGGGGCAGATGCCTTTGACATCCCCCAGAGAATAGACCCTTTTTGAAGTGCATAACTGATTGTTGTCGGTGCCGTTTTCACCGACGAACCAGTTCTGGCCATGAATCCTTTCCCCCTCGCCGACCACATCGGTGAGGGCCTCGACCGACCCGGCGCCGGGCAGATCAACCGACCCGGCCGATTCAAGCTCGTCGGCATCGTAAGAAGCCATGCTGGCATTGAAGTTGATGATATTCAGGGGGGCACAGTAATTGGCCTCACTCAAGGGGTCAGACCAGGCGGCAGTACCGAGGCCGGGAATCTTATCATCGCCGCTGATTGTATAGTTCGCGGTATCGCCGGCAAAATAGCGCAGGCTTTCAAGGAATATTTCAGATTGCGGATTGCCCCAGTTGCTGCACTGGCCATTGAGGAAAGAGCTTTTTCCCCAGTTACAGTTGTCGCCACCAGAGGACGAACTATTGTAGGTCCCCTCTCCGTGGTCATAACCATAAAGCCGTAACTTATTCAACGTTTGGACAATGGTCCCGGTCGACGGCGGCGTTTTGAAGGAACCATCGCTGTCAACCCTGATTTCATCCAGAAAAGAACTGACATTTTTCCGCAGCACCCCTCCCGATTTGTTGTA
Source organism: Trichloromonas sp. (assembly GCF_041583255.1). Lineage (NCBI taxonomy): Bacteria > Pseudomonadati > Thermodesulfobacteriota > Desulfuromonadia > Desulfuromonadales > Trichloromonadaceae > Trichloromonas > Trichloromonas sp. The sequence continues at coordinate 9,311 of NZ_JBFHGD010000106.1, forward strand.
GGTGTAGCTGCCGGTCATCAGGCCGAACAGGAGTCGCTCGTCATCGCCGTACATCTGCAGCAGACCGACCGGCTTGTAATTGCCGTCGGGATAGCGCTTGCAGCGTTCGGTTCCCAGCAGGTTGCGGTCGCAGACCTTGACCCGCACGTTGTAATCCTTCTGACCTAGCCCGGCACTGGCCTTGACCGGTGAGTTTCGGCTGGCGAACAGCCCCGAAATAACGGCATCGTTTTGGTTGACATTGGTTTTTTCTTCGTGCCACCGGCACTGCCAGCGCTCGTTGGCGGTCCAGAGGTCGTAGTTCCCCTCGGCCACGCGCAAAAAGGGCGGGGCCGTTACCGACTGGGAAAAGCCGCTACTCGCCACGGTGGTGTTACACAAAGTGATGCCGACCCGGGTCGGATTCGTGATTTCCCAGTTTGCGCAGGTACCGGAACCGACACTTTGAGTTACGATCACCGTCAGGGAGCCGCTAGCGGGATCAAACGCCGAGACATAACCGCGCATATTCTGACCAGTTGGATTGGTCGGGTTGGTAATGATCACCTGATCTCCGACCTGGGCCTTGCCGCCGGTATAGCTGGTGGCGAAGGTTTTCGAGCCGAGATCGAAACTCTGCGAAGTCGAACTGGTCGCGGTGGTCGGTAGCGTTGCCGGGGAGAAAGGAGTCAACCGGTCAATATCGCTCCCCGGATAATATTTGACCCAGCTATGGGCATCATTGGGGAGATAGGTCCGCTGCAGAACGGTCAGTGACGAATCATCGGCAAAACGGTCACCGCCGTAGAGGATCTTGCGTACCGCATCGATCCGGGCCATCGAGGCCCAGTTCAAAAAGTTGCCGCTCCACTTGTTGCTGCAATATTTGTCGGCCGTAGTGGCGTCTGGTTCAAAACGGCCGTTTGTCGCACTGTAATCGTAGCATTTGAACGAGTCGAAATAACCGTAGTAATCGACGTTGTGGGAATAGCTGGCATTGGGCGACCCGTCGTTGTCCAGGTCGTCGTATTCGTTGTACGCCGAGAAAAACAGCTGGTGGTCATTGGACATGTTGAGCATGACCAGCGGCGTCGCGGCCCGGGTCAGAAAAAGGGGGACCTGGGCGATGGGACCCGTCGCGGCCTGAACCACCCCGGGAATGACAAGCGGCAGCAGGAAGATAACAAGAAACGCCCGTGCAACTCTGCACCGGCTTGAGATTTGGTTGTTCATGCCCCCTCCAGGTTTTTGTCAGCACAGCAAACAGTCGCGATTACAACGGTCAGCCGAATATCCTTCGGCACCGGTCAGAAAAGACGGCTCAGGTAGGTGCTTTGCAGCATGACCGCAGAGGTTGCGTTGACGCCAAACCCCCGCGATGTGATCCGAAACACCATCTGGCATTTGGGCAGGTTTTCATCGACAGGCGCTTCGCATCGATCGGGCTGCAATCGCTCGACGATATATCTCGGCGGCACCACATCGGCCAACGCGGTGGCCGAATAGAGGATGGTTTTGCTGTTATCACTCCAATTGGCAGATTCCCAAACCGGTACCGCACTCGATAAAGCCGGTTCAAACAGCCCGTTGGTCCCGGTAGCGGAGAATTCGAGTTCCTGCAGAGCGGTAATCGACATGCCGCCGAGAAAGGTCTCGCCATCGCGCAAGGCCGCCTCGGCAGCCTGAAATGCCAGGTCGCGCTGGGCAAAATTATTGGCCATGCGTTCCTCAAGGGTCGTGGCCTGCATAGCCGTCACCCCGATCAAAGAAAGGATGAGCAGGATCATCAGCCCTGCGATCAGGACAACCCCCCGTTCATTGTTTTTCCAGAATTTGCGGCTCATGGCATCTCCC
>NZ_JBFHGD010000107.1:0-11122 GCF_041583255.1 Trichloromonas sp.
CATGTCCTGGAATCCGCCGGTTCCCGATCCGGGGCCGGCCCCGGTCGCCGATGTCGCCGAGTCCCTCTTCTCGGCCCGCCGCGAACTGCGGGAGCTGACCCAGGCCAAACCGATGCTGGCCGCCGATATGGAGGCGGCCGCTGCCGCCCCGGCGCCGGCGGCCGCGCCTGGAGGCTGGCTCCCCTGGTTCTGGGAAAACCGGTTTTACCTGCTCGGCTGGATCGAGTCGCCCGCAGGCCTTCAGCGTTACGGCGTCGAGATCGAGACCATGGCGCTCCTCTCCCGCCTGTCGGGCACCCTGCCGGCAGTCCCTCCGGCCGGGGAGGTTTACGCCTTGGTGGACGGCAACGGCGAGATATTTCACCAGAGCGGTGCCGGGACGATCACCGCCGAAACCGCCAGTGTCGTCTCCCTCCCTGTCGGCTCGGCGTTGCCGCACTGGCAGGTGGCGGTCTATGCCCCGCAGGGTCCTCTCGGGCAGGCCGAAGGAGACAGCTTCCTGATCCTCTCCACGCTGGTGGTCGGTGCGTTCGTGGCGGCGATCCTGTTCGGCGGGTCGCTTCTGCTCTGGCAGGCCTGGCGCAACCTGACCGACGCCCGGCGCAAGACCTCCTTTGTCGCCAACGTGTCGCATGAGCTCAAGACACCGCTGACCACCATCCGCATGTATGCCGAACTGCTGGGCGAAGGGCGTATCCTTGATCCGGCGAAGCGCGGCCGCTATCTGAAGGTGATCGTGGACGAGAGCCAGCGGCTATCCCGACTGGTCAACAACGTGCTCGATTTCGGCCGGTTGGAGCAGGGGCGCAAGACCTATTCGCTGGCCGAGTTCGACCTGGGCGAAACCCTGCACGGGGTGCTCGATTCCCAGGCGATGCGTATCGAAGGGGCCGGGATGAGCCTGGTTCGGAAGATCCCCGGCGAGCTCTGTGTTGTGCATGCGGATCGCGACGCCTTTGAACAGGCGGTGCTCAACCTGATCGATAATGCGCTCAAATATGCCGCCCGCAGCCCAGAACTCGAAGTGGAGCTGCTCCGGGACGGCAAAGGCTGCCGCATCCGCGTGCTCGACCGTGGCCCCGGGGTGCCTCCGGCTCAGCGCCAGCGGATATTTGAAAAATTTCACCGGGTCGACGATTCGCTCACTACCCATCAGCCCGGCAGCGGCCTCGGCCTCAGTATCGCCCGCCAGCTGCTGCGTGATATGGGCGGCGACCTGACGTGCAGCGAACGGCCGGGCGGGGGATGTTGTTTTGAAATCCTGCTGCCCTGCGATGGGAAGGGCGCAGGATGAAAACGATTCGAATTCTAATCGCCGAGGACGAAGCCAATCTGCGGGAGGGGCTGGTGGACACCCTGGAGGGCGAGGGCTACCGGGTCAGCGCGGTCGGCGACGGCGCGGCGGCGCTGCGGGTTTTCGCCGAAGGCGGCATCGACCTGGTGCTGCTCGATATCATGATGCCCGAAAAGAGCGGTTTCGACGTCTGCCGGGAGATCCGCCGGCACGACACCCGGGTTCCCATCATCATGCTCACCGCCAAGGGGGAGGAGATCGACAAGGTGGTCGGGCTCGAGCTTGGCGCCGACGATTATGTCACCAAGCCCTTCGGGCTGCACGAACTGCGGGCCCGCATCGCCGCCCTGCTGCGGCGCTGCCGGCCGGAATCCGCGGGCGCGGCTGAGTTGCCGGAAACCTTTCTTTTCGGCGCGGCTGAAATCGACCGCAAGAGCTACCAGGGGCGACTTTCATCACGGGCCTTCAGCCTGACCGCCCGTGAGCTCAAGCTGATCGACGCCTTCTGCCGGCATCCCGGCGAGGTGCTCAGCCGCAACGACCTGCTCAACCTGGTCTGGGGGATCGACTACCTGGGGACGACCCGGACCCTCGACCAGCACATCGCCCAGCTGCGCAAAAAAATAGAGCAGGATCCGGCCGCCCCCGAGATTATTCTCACCGTGCACGGGGTCGGCTACCGCTACAACCCCTGAGGCACGCTGTGCCATGGAGGATGCCATGTTCAGACTCTTCGTCGCTGCCGGCAGCCTGAGCGCCATGCTCGCGGTCGGGCTCGGTGCCTTCGGTGCCCATGGCCTCAAGGGCCGGCTGAGTGCCCCGTTGTTCGAAGTCTACCAGACGGCGGTGCTGTACCACCTGGTGCACGCCGTGGGACTGGTGCTGGTCGGCCTGATCGCTCATCTGCTGCCCGACTCCGCGCCGGTTCGCTGGTCCGGTTGGCTGCTGGCTGCCGGGACCCTGCTTTTTTCCGGCAGCCTGTACCTGCTCGCCGTCAGCGGCATCCGCTGGCTGGGAGCGGTAACGCCGCTGGGAGGCCTGGCTTTTCTCGCCGGCTGGGCCCTGCTGGCGACCGCTATGCTCAGGGGAGTGCGGTAAGGGCAAGAGCCGGAGAAAACTGTTGACAGGATCCCGTGTCCATGTAAAATGTGACTAAAAAGATCCCCAATATCCTGTTGCTTGAAGGAGGCACCAATGGCGCTCTGGAATTGTGAAAAATGCGGTTACGAAAAAGAAGGCCGCTGCAAACCTAAAAAATGCCCCACCTGTAACGAACAGACCACTTTCGTCAAGAAATAACGCTCCTCCCTCCTCTCCCCTTAAGGCAGGCGACCGTGACCGGTCCCTGCCTCTTTTTTTTGGTCCTAAGCGAAACCCGGCGGCGAGGGGAATTTATGCTTGGAAGCTTTTCGTGATTGGTGTATATCTATTCATTATGTTTGGCTAAATCAAATCATTCATTCCCTGTTAAGGAAGTTCATGCTGCGTCCCCCCCTTTATGTCCTGCTGGTAGCCGTTGTCTTTTTTCTGTTCTGGGTCGCCTGGCGGCGACTGGCCGGGGGGCGTCTTCAGCAAATGCAGAAGCTGGCTGTCCCGGTTGACGCTGAGGGCGCACGCGGTGCCCCCCGGTTTCCGGTTCAATGGGCGGTGGCGATAGGTACCCCCGGCGGTTTACGGCAGGGGGTGACCCGCAATATTTCGCAGGGAGGGATGTTTGTGGAGATGGATCCCCCGCTGCCGCTGGGGCAGACATATCCCATGACCATCGGGGTGTCCGGCGGCAGAACGATGCAGGTCGAGGCCAGGGTGGTCTGGTCGATTTCCGGCGGCGTCCCTGCACGTGGCCCGGCCTTTGGCATGGGGGTCATGTTTACCAGCATTTCCGAACCCGATCTGGCCCTGGTTGCGACGCTTGACCACTTTTTCGATGAGGATGCGTAATCGTCTTTTGCTGATATAAAATCGGTTCGGGCATGGAGGTGCTATGGATAAGATCGTGGAGTGGCTCTGCCAGGTCGAGGAAAAGGCGGCCGAGAGCTATCGCCGGGCGTCCGGGGGCTTTGCCGACGATCCGACTTTCTCTCAGTTTTTGAATGCCCTGGCCGAAGAGGAAATGCGGCACGCGCAGATGCTCCGGGCGGCTTTTGCCGGGCGTGGCCTGCTCAAGGTGGAAGAGATCGCCACGACCATCGACGGGGAAACACGGCAGGTCGTCGTCAGCGCCCTGGACGGCGCGATGCAGAAGATTGCTGCCGGCGGCGTGTCTCGGGAAGAGATGGCGGCGCTGATTGCCGATATTGAATTTTCCGAATGGAACGGCATCTTTCTGTATGCGATGAATGTCCTCAAGGGGAGCAGTCCGGAGTACCGCTCGGCCCTGGCCGAGATTGAAAATCACCTTAAAGGCATCGAAGAGTACCTGTCGACTTTTCCCTACGGCCGGCAGGTGCTGGAAAAAATACAAAGGCTCCCTTCCCTGGGTGCTTTAAGAGTGCTGGTTGTCGAGGATGATCCGGCGCTGGCCTTCCTGGTCAAAAATGTCCTGCTCGGGCAAGCCAGGGTAGAAATTGCATCGAACGGGCAGGAGGGGCTGAAGCGGCTCGAGGAGGGGGTTTTTGACGTGATCGTGGTGGATGTCGAAATGCCGGTCATGAACGGGGTCGAGATGTACCAGGAGGCCATTCGCCTGGACTCCCGCCTGAAAGAGCGATTCGTCTTTCTGACCGCCAGCCACAAGCCCGAGGTACGCAACTTTATTGCCGAGCAGAGACTGCCCGTTCTGCGCAAGCCGGCACCGATCAGCCAGATCCGCCAAGCGGTTGTCGGCGTGTCCGCGCGCAGGCGGATTTCCGCTTGATGCGGAAAAAGACCTTGACATGCCAGCGCGATACAGGTATCTTTCCGCCGCTTGCATAGGCACGTAGCTCAGTGGGAGAGCACTACCTTGACACGGTAGGGGTCGACGGTTCAATCCCGTCCGTGCCTACCAGCTGATTTCCAGCCGGTAACCGGTTTTAAAAAAGACACCTTCGGGTGTCTTTTTTTGTTTATATTTGCCCGGCCTGCAGAAAAAACAGGCGTCACTCCGGTCGGGGGGGCTGTCCGAATCGCACGGGCGGGCAGGGTCTGAAGAAAGTGATAGTAAGCGAACCTGGTTCGGCTCTGTCGGTGGCTGTTTGCTTTGCGAGATATCAATAGACCCCGTTGGTCAGGATCTGCATCGTGATATTTTCTGCCCATTCGTCCAATTCGATATCGCAGGGGGGCTGTATCCCCTCTGGTAGAAGGGCATGGGTTTTCAAGTAAAGGTTGAGTTGGTTCAGGGTTGTCGAGAGGCGTTCGCTATTCTCCTGCGGTTCCGGCGTGTCGGCTTTGACCGGTGCCCAGTCTGGCGGTGGAACACTGTCGAAGCAGGCATTCAGGAATCTGTCCAGCAGCAGGCCGGCTTCCGGGTCGTTCTTGATTCTGCGGCTGATTTCCATGAGTTGCCAGTTTCTGCGGCCCATACGACCTCCTTGCTGCAAAATATCTCTGAGAGATTTATTCGGTTGATCCGGAAAGCCTCTTGTGCTAACTTTTTTCTGTGCCTTGAGCAAGAATGTGTAAGTCCATTCTTTCAGAAGAGCTTTTGCTGGTCAATCTAAAAGATTGCCTGAAGATATTATATCACGGAGAGATATTATGGTGGCGACTGGAAAATACGATAGAGATACCGGTTCGCGCATTAAACAGCTTCGTTACTCGACCGGTTTGACTCAAAAGGCTTTTGCGGATTCCCTCGGAATTGTTCAAGGGTTTTTGAGCGCGCTGGAAAATGGGAAAAAAACTCCATCCGATACTTTGATAATCGCACTGTGCCAATTGTACCGGATAAATCAGGATTGGCTGTGTGCCGGGCGTGGTGAGATGCACTTGACACTATCTGACAAGGCGTCTGGGGTGGGAGGGATTCCTCTTCTGCGAAAAATTTCTTCGGACTTTCCTGTTGTTCATCCCTCTGAAGTAGAGAGTTATGTTGCTTTTCCAGGTGTTAAGGACGATTTTTATGCTATCCGTTTTGAGGGGGACTTTATGGCTCCGACCATTGTGGACGGAGATCTGGTTATTTTTCAGGCCAATGCAGAGGTTGACAATAAAGACATTGTGCTGGTGACCAACCGCTGGGGCGAAGTGATTCTGCGCCGGTATCGCCTGCGCGGCGATGAGGTTTATCTGGCGGCGGAAAATTCATCCTACAGCCCCTTCCGCCCCGATCCGCAAACCCGGACCATCGGCAAGGTTGTGGCCATCTGGCGTCAGGTGAAAATCTGAGGCAAAGGGCACCCTCCTTGACCTCTTCCCCTTGATGGATTAAAGTCGTTTTCCGCAAAAATAACGATTCCACAGGAGTTTACCTATATGAGCAGAATTGAACTGCCCGCCGAAAAAAGGGTAGGGCATTTGAAATTGTTGCGCGAACCGCGGCGCATCACCCCCAAAGAATTCAACGCGCTGTCGGCCAGCGAACGCCTCGACATCATCCGCCGGGTCAGCGGCCACCAGAAATACAACCTGCTGATCGAGGCGGATGACGCCGAGGCGCTGGTGCAGCGGATGGCCGCACAGGAGGTCTACCTGCTGATCAAGGAGCTGGGGAATGAAGACTCGGCCGAACTGGTGTTGATGAGCGAGGCGGGCCAGTTCACCGCCTTTCTCGACCTCGACTGCTGGCAGGGGGACGTCTTCGACGGTGCCACCGCCCTGAACTGGCTGACGATGCTCTTCGAGGGGGGCGAAGAAAAGGTTGTTCAGGCCTTTCGCGAGCTCGACTTTGAGCTGCTGGTGCTGCTGGTCAAGAAACACGTCAACGTGCTGGCCGGCCCGGAGGACATCGCCGACGATGACGTGCGCATCGAAGCGATGCGGCGCGATGGCGGCTACGCGATCGAATACCGCGATGGCGAAAACGCCAAGCTGATCGGCGCGGTACTCGATATTCTGCTGCGCGCCGACCATGAGTTTTATCAGCACCTGCTCGAATCGGTGCGCTGGGAGCAGGAGTCGCTGCTCGAAGAAGAAGTCTACCAGTCGCGCCGCGGGCGGCTGCTCGACCGGGGCTTTCCCGACCCTTTCGAGGCGCTGGCGGTGTACGCCTGGCTCGACCCGGCCGGCTTTGTTCCCGAGCAGCACCGCAAGGCCGGCATCCTGCCGGGTGAAAGCGTCGAACCGCCGGGTTTCTATCTCACCGCAGCCCGGCCGAAAGACCTGCTGGCCGAGGTGCTGGCCGGCGGCATCCGCGAAGAAGTCGCCTGGGAACTGACCTACCTGGTAAACAAGGTGGTCACCGCCGACCGGGTCGATGTCGGCGACGTGCTGCAGATGCAGGGCGCGACCGAAGCTGTCTATCGTTACCTGAACCTGGCGTTAGAGCATCTCAGTGGCGGCGACCTGCTCAAAGCGTCAGGCTTGCTCGACAGGGTTTATCTCGAAAGCCTGTTCCGGCTCGGGTTCAGCCTCACCCTTGAGCTCAAGCTGCGGGCGGAGAAAGTGAGGGTTTCCCCGGTCGGGCCCTATCTCGACGGCCCCTTTCGCGCCATGGTCGACGCTCTGGCCGGCAAGAAACCCCGCTTTTTCGAAGGGATTGCCGAAGAGAACCGCGGCGGCGATCGTCCCTTCGCCAGTCTGCGCGACCTGCGCCTGGCCGATGAATGGCTGGAGCGGCTCGAAGTGCAGGTGCGCCTGTTCGACGGCCGTCTCGGTTTCGAGCTGCCGGCCCCGCAGGCTCTCGACCTGTCCGGTTGCTTTCCCGACAGCGCCGACGACCTGGCCCTCTCCGACTTTTTTCTCACTGCCCTTGGCAACCGGATTCTCGGTCGCGAGTTTCTGCCGGCGCCGATTGGCCAGGCCGAGCTGGCCGAGCTGCACGGGCGGGTCTGCCGTGACGGCAAGCTGGCCGCCGACCTGAAGTGGGAGACGGTGCAGTGGCTCGAGACCGTAGCGCCCAAGGCCGGGGCCTTCGGTTCCTATTGCCTCGATCTCTGGGACGCGGAATTCTGCCGGCTGGCGGTCGAGGACATCGATCCCCGATTCGGCTGCGGGTTGCTCGTGCGGGGTTGATTTTGCCTTCGTGATCGATGCGCGGTATAATGAGAACAACTCGGGAGGTGCCACCATGAGAGGCGTTCTGTTTGTACTGGCCCTGCTGCTGATCCCGGTTCTGGCCGGGGCCGCGGCAGACGAAGGGAGATCGGCGATGAATGACGTCCAGACCGCAAACCAAAAAGCGACCTTTGCCGGGGGCTGTTTCTGGTGTATGGAACCCCCCTTTGAAAAACTCGCTGGCGTGGTCTCGGTCACCTCGGGGTACACCGGCGGTTCCCAGGAAAATCCCAGCTATGAGGACGTATCCGCCGGTTTCACCCACCACCTGGAAGCCATCCAGGTTCTGTTCGATCCGGTAAAGATCAGCTACGCCCAGCTGCTCGAGGTCTTCTGGCGCAACATCGATCCGACCGACCCGGAGGGGCAGTTCGTCGACGAGGGGGCCCAGTACCGTACCGCGATCTTCTACCACGACGAGCAGCAGCGGGCACTGGCCGAAGCCTCGAAGCAGCAGCTGGCCGCCTCTGGCCGTTTCGACGGGCCGATCGTCACCGAAATCCGGCCGGCGATGCCTTTTTATCCCGCCGAGGAGTACCATCAGGATTACTACAAGAAAAGCCCGATCCGCTATAAATTCTACCGGCACCACTCGGGCCGCGATCGTTTCATCGACAAGGTCTGGGGGGAGGATGAGCGGTAGTTCGCGCCAGGGCGTTTTCGTTTCGTCACCAGCCTGCCGCCAGGGGGTTGCCGTCTTGCCGGGCAGGGTTTGGATTGACAGGAGTCCGGGGCTTCTGTATACAAGAGAGCAGCTTATTAAAGACCCTGTGTAAACAGGCCCGTGCGGTTTTGGCGACGGACCTCAACCTCTATTCACACCATGTGCCGTTGACCTATGCCCAGATCTCGAGAAGCCGCCCAGGCCAACCTTGAAAATCTGTACCGGATTTTCACCATCCCGGAAGCGCCCGACTCCACGCTCGGCAGCATCGACCAGGCCATCACCGGCAATGTCGCCGACTTTTTGCAGAAGCACGTGGTCGCCTTAGAGCGCAAGCTCAGCGAGATCGAAGGTGATTTCGCCAGTTCCCATGTCCCCGAAGAGCCGACCTTCGTTTCCGATTACACCGAGTTTTTGAAAGAAAAGCTGGTCGCCCAGTCGGTTCACACCGCCTCGCCGCGGTTCATCGGTCACATGACCTCGGCGGTTCCCTACTTCATGCAGCCGCTCTCGCGGATCATGATCGCCCTCAACCAGAACCTGGTCAAGGTCGAGACATCCAAAGCGTTCACCCCGATGGAACGGCAGGTGCTGGCCATGCTCCACCACCTGGTGTACAACCGCGACGACGGCTTTTACAGCCAGTGGATTCACGACAGCCAGCACGCCCTGGGCGCCTTCTGCTCGGGGGGGACGATCGCCAACATCACCGCTCTCTGGGCCGCCCGCAACCGTCTCTGCGGCCCTTCGGGCGATTTCCGGGGGATCGCCAGGGAAGGGCTGCTGAAAGCCCTTAGGCATCTCGACTGCAACGGGCTGGCGGTACTGGTCTCCCGCCGGGGGCATTACTCCCTCGGCAAGGCGATCGATCTGCTGGGGGTGGGGCGCGACAACCTGGTCACCGTGGAGACCGACGAAAACAACCGGATCAACATGCCGAGCCTGCGGGAACACTGCCGCCGCCTGAGCGGCGAAGGGATGCGCATCCTCGGGCTGGTCGGGATTGCCGGCACCACCGAAACCGGCAACGTCGACCCGCTCGAAGCGATGGCCGACCTGGCCGGCGAACAGGGGTGCCACTTTCACGTGGACGCCGCCTGGGGCGGGCCGACCCTCTTCTCCAAAACCTATCGGGGCCTGCTGCGCGGCATCGAACGGGCCGACTCGGTCACCATCGATGCCCACAAACAGCTCTATGTACCGATGGGGGCGGGCATGGTCGTTTTCAAGGATCCCGCTACCCTGGCCTCCATCGAGCATCACGCCGCCTACATCATCCGCCGCGGCTCCAAGGACCTGGGCAGTCATACCCTTGAAGGGTCGCGCCCCGGCATGGCGATGCTGGTACATGCCGGCCTCTCGATCATCGGCCGCAAGGGCTACGAACTGCTGATGGACCTGGGGATCGAGAAGGCCCGCGGTTTTGCCGCGCGGATCGAGGCCCATCCCGACTTTGAACTGATTTCGGCCCCCGAGCTCAACATCCTCACCTACCGCTACAACCCCGCCTGGCTGCAGGCGGTCCTCGACCATGCCGAAGACGAACTGGCCCGCCGGATTAACCACCTGCTCGACCGGGTCACCGAGGCCATCCAGAAGCGCCAGCGCGCCGCCGGCATCTCCTTCGTCTCGCGCACCCGGCTTGCCCCGAAACGCTACCGGGGCGACACCATCACGGTCTTCCGCGTGGTGCTCGCCAATCCGCTGACCACCGAAGCGATTCTCGCCGCCGTCCTTCAAGAACAATGCACCATTGCCGGGCGCGACAGTATTGCTTCTCTCCTCGCCGAGCTGAAGAAACTGGTCACCCCTTAAATCAAAAGGGACAGGCACCGTTGGCGCCTGTCCTTGCTAAAAGCCCGTCCACAACATTTGTGGACGGGCTTTTTTTTTCGGTCCTATAACCCAAACAAAGGTAACGTCGTTGAGAAGATCCGGATGCCGGAATTTTCAGTACGCCGTACCTGACATAATGGAGCCAGTTTCAACAGGTTCCTGAATTGCTCCAGAATCGGCAACCTTATCATAAAGGTCTTTGCTTGCCCTTGGTTCTTGCCTTTTTGAAGGACCCGTGTCTCTAACGCACGCTGGTTCCAATGAAAAGCGGCTTCGGCCGTATAGAGCGGAAGATGCTGGTGGCTCATATAGTGATAAATGCCCTGCTTGGCCCGTTCCAGGGTCGCATGAAACGATTCGGCGGCATTGCTGTGAACCTCGCCGCGAGCGAACTCTTTGCCTCCCATGCCTGACGCTGGCATGAGAGGCAAAGCCACGGCCAATGATGCGACAGGCCGCATGCTCGTCGCTCATCAGGCGGGCTGAAGGGGCCACAACGCTTTCGACGAACGGTTGCAAGTCAGCGACGGCATTATTGGCTATCATGTGCGCCTTAACCGGACCTTGGCGTTCAACGGTCGTCGCAATACAGGCCTTGGCAGTGCCGTGACCGCGTTTGTGTTTGACCCCATACTGAAAACGGGGCTTGCCACCCAAGTACTTTTCGTCCAGTTCGACGATCCCCTCCAGCATGGGGAGCAGGTTTTGGTGAACGGCCATCAGCGCCCGCAGGGCGTGCATCATCTTCCAGGCTGTTTTCTGGGAGATGCCGACCCAGGTGGCAATAGCAACCGAGGAGGCGCCCTTGCTGGAACAGATCAGCGAATACATGACCTGAATCCAGATCAACAAGCTTAGCTTCGTACTATGAAACGGCGTGCGGGTTGTCACCGTGAACTGCCGGTGGCAATCCGCGCATTCCAGAAGTCCGGAGCGAACAGAAGCGCTGCTCAGTCGCCAAGCCCTGCGCCCCTGACAATGGGGGCAAATCGGGCCATCAGGCCAGATGACGGATTCAAAGAACTGCCGGCAACTGGCCTCGTCAGGAAAAATGCTGCGTAACTGCTCAACATTCATGGCTACTCTCCTTTCACGGTTCTTGGAGAATAGCCCCCTAGCTGTGACAGATAATGTCTCAGCCTTTGTTTGGGTTATAAGACCGTTTTTTTTTTGGGGTGCGCCCGGCAGGG
>NZ_JBFHGD010000108.1:0-11111 GCF_041583255.1 Trichloromonas sp.
CATGGGTAAGCAGGAGATGATGCTTTGCGGCGGTGCCGATGAATTTCATCCTCTTACAGCGGCGACTTTTGATGTGATGAATGCCGGCTCGATCGGCTACAACCAGCAGCCGGAATCTACCCCGCGGCCCTTCGACCGGGATCGTGACGGGGTGGTCTGTGCCGAGGGATGCGGTATCCTGCTGCTCGAATCCCTCGATTCGGCCCGCCACCGTGGCGCGACCATTCTGGCTGAACTGACCGGTTTCGCTACGGTCTCAGCGCCGACCAACATCGCCCATCCCGATGCGGCGGCCATGGCGCAATGCATGCGGCTGGCCCTGGCCGACGCGGGCACTGACGTGGATGCGGTCGATTATGTCAACGCTCATGCGACGGGCACCGACCACGGTGACATTGCCGAAAGCGAGGCGATTTTCGAGCTTTTCGGAGGCCGGGTGCCGGTCAGCAGCCTCAAGGGCCACATTGGCCATACCATGGCAGCCAGTGGATCGCTGGAGCTGGTGGCCGTGATCGACATGATGCAGCGGGGCCAGCTGATCCCGACTCGCAACCTCGACCAGGTCGATCCGGGCTGCGAGCAGATCCGCCACGTGATCGGTCTGGAGCCGGCGGAGCTGAACGTGGCTATCAAGAACAACTTCGCCCTCGGGGGCGTCAACTCTTCGATTGTGTTAAGGAGATACCAGAATGACTGACCAGGAAATCATCGAGCGGATCAATACCTCGCTGGCCGAGGAGTTTGAGCTCGAGTTGGACGATATGAGACCTGAAGCAAATATTTACGGAGAACTCGGGCTCGATAGTCTCGATACCGTGGACATGGTCATCGTGCTCGAGGCGGCGTTCAAATTCAAAATCCGCGAGGAGGCGGCGATCCGTGAAATCCGCACCTTGGGGGACATTCACAAGTTTGTTATTGCAAAGACTCGGCAGCAGCAAGGGGCCGAGTAAGCGGATGGTGAAGTGAGGGACGTGGCATTACATCCGGTGACGACAGCAGGCATGACAGGATTGCGAATGATGACTGTTCTCATGAACCTGACGGCCTACCCGCTGATGGTTCTCTGGACCCTGTTCGGCATCCTCAGTTTTACGCCTTTATTTCTCCTCTGGAAACTGGCGACCCGCTGGCCGGCCGAACGGATCATGCGCCACTTCGTCTGGCTTTACGGGCGTGGCTGGCTGCTGATCATGTCCCCTTTTGTTCGTTTTGAACGCGACGGTCTCAAGGCGGATAAATTCAATGCCCCGGCGATTCTGGTGGTCAATCACCTGTCCTTTTTCGATACCTACTGCATGGCTCTGCTCCCTTGCTTTAATGTCAATTTCGCCGTGCGGGCCTGGCCGTTCAAGATGTTTTTCTACTCATTTTTTATGCGTCTGGCCGGTTATCTTGATGTGGAAAGCCTCGATTGGAATGAATGCCTGATTGCCGGCCGGCGTATTCTGACGCAGCCGGCACTGCAACTTTTTTTTCCTGAAGGACACCGTAGCCGCGACCGGCAGTTGCAGCGGTTCTATTCCGGGGCCTTTCGGCTGGCGACGGAAACCGGAACAAAGCTGGTTCCCCTGTGCATCACTGGCACCGACACCTTGCTTCCGCCGGGGCGCTGGTGGTTGCAGCCGGCCCGTATCCGGCTGCGGGCGCTGGACCCGGTGGATCCGGCAGATTTTCCCGGCCCGACCGGCCATGTTGCGATGCGTAAGGCGGTCAAGCAGATGATGCAGCAGAATCTGGATGAAATGAGCGGCATGATCCGCTGATGGTTGCAAGGAACGCGATGTTCGAAACAGGCCCTACGTCCAACCTGGAATTCAATTCGCCGACAGCTATCGGGGAAGCGCAAAATCTTCTGTTGCGCCGGCACCTGGCCTATCTCGCGGAACATTCCCCGTTTTACCGGCGGCGGTTTGCCGAAGCAGGGATCGACCTGGTCGATGTTGCCGGGTTGGCTGACCTGTCTCGGCTTCCGATGACGAGCAAGGAAGACCTCGAGCGGCACAACGCCGAGTTCCTCTGTGTCGCACCGGAGCAGATCGTCGATCTCTGCCTGACCTCGGGGACCACCGGGCACCCGGTGGCCATGCACCAGACCCGCAGTGACCTGGAACGGGTCGGCTATAACGAGGAGATTTCCTTTCGCGCTGCCGGGATCACCGCAGCCGACCGGGTGCTGATTGCCGCCGCCATCGATCGTTGCTTCATGGCCGGACTCGCCTATTTCATCGGTCTGACCCGTATCGGCGCCACGGTGATCCGCGGCGGTTCGAGCAGCATTGCCATGCTGGAGGAACTGACCGTCCAGTACCGTCCCACCGCCGTGGTCGGAGTGCCGAGCCTGCTGCTGGTGCTGGCTGAGCGCTTGCGGGCCCGCGGAGACGATCCGCGCCGGCTCGGGGTGCAACGGCTGATCTGCATCGGCGAGCCGGTGCGCAGCGCCGATCTTTCCCTGTCGCCCCTCGGCCGTCGTCTGCACGAGTCCTGGGGCGCAGAGGTCTTCGGTACCTACGCCAGCACCGAAATGGCCACCGCTTTCGCCGACTGTGAAGCGGGGCGGGGCGGCCATGTGCATCCGCAGCTGATGATTGTCGAAATCGTCGACGAGGCCGGCCAGCCGCTGCCGTCGGGAGAGCCCGGCGAGGTGGTGGCGACCCCGCTGCAGGTGACCGGCATGCCGCTGCTGCGCTTCAGGACCGGCGACATCGCCGTTCTGCATAGCGACCCCTGCGCCTGCGGCCGCAACAGCTGGCGGCTCGGGCCGGTGCTCGGGCGCAAGGCGCAGATGCTCAAAGTGCGCGGCACCACCCTCTATCCGCCGGCGATCCAGGCGGTACTGCAGGAAATTCCGGAGATCCGCGGCCACTACCTCGAGGTATTCGACGAATTCGAACTGTCCGACCGCATCCGGGTGGTGGTCGGCTGCAGCGATCCGTCTCTCGACGCCGGTGAGCTCGCCGAACGGATCGCCGCCCGCACCCGGGTCAAGCCGGAGGTGGCCATCGTCGCCCCGGAAGAGGTGGCCCGGCGCACCCTGCGCGAGGACAAGCGCAAGCCGGTGACCTTTTTCGATTTCCGCAAAGGTGGCCCGGCAGTTTGACCCGAACACCCTTTGCCACAGAGGCACAGAGACACAGAGTTTTTATAATCTTAAAGGTTTCGACTTTCTCTGTGCCTCCGTGTCTCTGTGGCCAGAAATTTTTCAACGGAAAGCGAGTAACAGCATCATGTCCCAGCGTCCCACCGTCATTCTTACCGGCAACGATCTGAGCATCGCCGACATCATCGCCATCGGCATCGGCGACAAGCAGGTCGCCCTCGATGCCGCCGCCCTCGAGCGCTGCGCCGCCAGTCGCACTTTTCTCGAAGAAGAAGTGGCCGCGAAACGGGTCATCTACGGGGTCAACACCTCTTTCGGGCCGATGTGCAACAAGATCATCAGCGACAACGAGATCGAGGCGCTGCAGGTCAACCTGATCCGCAGCCACGCCGCCGGCCTCGGCGAGCCGATCAAGGATTATATCGCCATCGCCATGCTGGCGGTACGCCTGAACACCCTGGTCAAGGGGTACAGCGGGGTCCGCCTCGAACTCCTCAACTTCATGGTGCAGCTGATCAACCGCCGCATCGCCCCCTATGTCCCCGAGTGCGGCAGCGTCGGCGCCTCCGGCGACCTGATCCACCTGGCCCACCTGGCGCTGGCGATCATCGGCGAAGGACAGGTCTTCTACCACGGGCAACTGCGCGGGGTGGCCGAAGTCTACCTTGAGCTCGGCCTGACCCCGATGCGGCTCTCTTTTAAGGAGGGGATCGCCCTGATGAACGGCACCAGCGCCATGACCGCGCTGGCCGCCTTCGCCCTGTTCGGGGCGCAGAAGCTGCTCAACATCGCCTGCGTCACCGGCGCCTTTTCGCTGGAAATCTTCGGCGGCATCGATGACGCCTTCGACGAGGACCTGCACCGGGTCAAGCCGCACCCCGGCCAGCTGTCGGTGGCGGAGACCATCCGCAGCCTCTACCGGGGCTCGGGCAACATCACCCTGCGCAAGGACATGCACGAGCGCATCCGCGGCCAGCAGACCGAGGGGCTGGTCTTCGAGACCAGCATCAACGTGCAGGATGTCTACTCGATCCGCTGCACCCCCCAGGTGCTGGCCCCGGTGGCCGAGGCGATCGAGATGGCGAGGCGCACGGTGGAGACCGAGGCCAACTCCTCCAACGACAACCCGATCATCATCCCCGAGCAGAAAAAGATCATCCACGGCGGCAACTTCCACGGTCAGAGCATCGGCTTCGTCATGGATATGCTGTGCATGGCGATCGCCACCCTCTGCAACCTGTCGGAGCGGCGCATCAACAAGCTGCTCGACAAGAACCTCAACGAAGGGCTCCCCGAGTTCCTTATCCCCGGCACCATCGGCCTGACCATGGGGTTCATGGGGGCCCAGTACCTGGCCACCTCGACCACCGCCGAAAACCGCCAGCTGGCCGGGCCGGTGAGCACCAACAGCATCTCCTGCAACGCCTCCAACCAGGACGTGGTCAGCATGGGGACGGTGGCGGCCCGCAAGGCCTTCCGCGCCATCAGCAACGCCAAGCACGTGGTTACCCTCGAAGTGCTGGCCCAGCTGCAGGCCTTCTCCTTCCGCAACGCCGACAAGCTGGGGCTGGCGACCGGGCGCATCTACCAGGTCCTGCAGGAGCAGTTCGAGGTCTACGACAACGAGCGGATCTTCCACCAGGACCTGGTGACCTTCCGCAAACTGCTTTTCTCCAGCCAGCTTTTCGACGACCTGTCGGTCTACTGGCAGGCGGAGGGCAACTGAAATGGACCTGGCCTTGCCGCTTCCCGCGGAACAGCTGATGCCGCACCGGCCGCCGATGCGGCTGGTGGAAAGGCTGGTCGCTTATGCCGGCCAGGAGGGGGTGGTCGAAGCAATGGTGGCGGCCGACGACCTGATGGTCGCCGGCGACGGCCGGCTCGACGAGGTCGCCCTGGCCGAGCTGCTGGCCCAGGCCTACGCGGTGGTCAAGGGGTACGGAGACAGCCTGTCCGGAAACCCGGTGCGCGAAGGTTTTCTGGTCGGCATCAGGGACGTGGTCTTTGAGCGGGCGGTCTTTGCCGGCGACCAGTTGCGCATCGCGGTCCGCACGGTGGCCGCTGTCGAGGGTTTTGCCGTGGCCGAGGGGGAGGTGTGGCGAGGGGACGAGCAGGTTGCGCATGGCTCGCTGAAACTCTGGATTCCCGAGGTGGACGCATGAAGCGGCTGGTTCTGCTGCTGGCGCTGCTGCTGGCCTGGAGCGGCCCGGTTCTGGCCGCAGAGGATCCGGGGCTGGCCCTCGACCGAATCCTCACCGAGCTGGAACGCTCGGCGGCCGGCATCGAGACCCTGGCCAGCGATTTCGTCCAGGAAAAGCACCTGGAGATGTTCCAGGAAACCCTGGTCTCCCGCGGCCGCTTCTATTTTTCAAAACCGGACAAACTGCGCTGGGAGATGACCGAACCGGTCGCCTCCGGCTTTCTGCTCAATGGCGACAGCGGCCAGCGCTGGCACGAGCGGGCCGGCGCCGCCGTCCCCTTCGACATCGCCCGGGAGCCGGGAATGCGGCTGATCGCCGAGCAGCTCCTCGCCTGGGCCCGGGTCGACATCGTCTGGCTGGTGCAGCAGTACCGCATGACCCTGGTGAGCGAGACGCCGGTCACCCTCAAGCTGGTTCCGCTGCAGGCGGGGGCAGAAGCGTTCCTCGATTACCTGCAGATCAGCTTTGATCCGCAGCGGCGCCATGTCGAAACCGTCGAAGTGCATGAACCGGGCGGCGACAGCACCCGGATTGTTTTTTCGGGGACCGAACTCAACCAGCCCCTCGATCCGGCACTGTTCTAGGAAGGCCCGATGTTCTTTTCCGCCCTCTACCGGCTCTTCGCCCCGCGGCGAGCCCTCCTCTACACCCTGACCCTGCTGCTGCTGGGGGCCGGGCTGGCCGGACTGACCCGGCTGGAGGTACGCGAGGACATCGAGGCGATGCTCCCCGACGACACCTCACAGGTGGCCGATGACTTCCGCCGCCTGCAGCAGGCTCCCTTCGCCCGCAAGGTGTTGATCAGCCTGCGCGGAGGCCAGGCCACCGGCACCTTAACCCTGCTCGAAGCGGCCGACGGCCTAGCGACCGCCCTGTCGCCCGAGTTTTTCGGCCGGGCGGTCACCGGCCCGGCGATGCTTGATGACAGCCGGCTGCCGGAGTGGCTGGAGTCCAGCCTGCCGCTGCTGCTGGGGGGGGACGACCTGCAGCGGATCGCCGACGGGCTCACCCGAGAGCGGGTGCAGGAGCAGCTTGAAGAGGATTACCGGCGCATGCTGTCACCGGAAGGCTGGCTGCTCAAGGGGACGATCCGCCGCGACCCGCTCGAGCTGCGCAACCTGGGGCTGGAAAGGCTGCGCTTCGTCAACCCGATCAGCAAGACCCGGCTGCAGGCTGGCCATTTCCTCAGCGCCGACGGCCGCAGCGCGCTGATCATCGCCGACACGTCGGTGGCGATTACCGATTCCGGCGGCGGCGCCAGGATGCTGGAGCAGTTCCGGCAGGCGGCCGACGGGACGCTGCCGCAGGGAGTCGAAGCCAAGCTGATCAGCGGTCACGCCTACACGGTGGCCAACGCCGAAGCGATTCAGCGCGACCTGTTCGTGGTGCTGACCGCCTCGACCCTGGGACTGGCTCTCCTCTTCCTGGTGTTCCTGCGCAGCTGGCGGGCGCTCTTTGTCTTTCTGGTGCCGGTTTCGGTCGTGGGGCTGGCGGCGGTGGCGGTCTCCTGGTGCTACCCGGCGGTTTCCGGGGTGACCCTCGGTTTCGGCGCGGTTCTGCTCGGGATCGCCGTCGATTTCGGGCTGCATGTCTATTTCGCCCTGCGCCAGAGCGGGGGGGAGCCGGAAGCCGCCCTGGGCCGGGTTTCCCGGCCGGTGCTGTTCGGCGCCCTGACCACCCTGGCCGGCTTTGCCGTTCTACTCAGCTCCAGCCTGCCGGGGCAGCGCCAGCTGGCGGTCTTTGCCATGACCGGCATTGCCGCCGCCCTGCTGCTATCGCTGATCGTCCTGCCCCACCTGGTGGCCAATCGGTGGAGCTCGTCGCCACGGCGGCTGTACCAGAGCCTGACGGCGGCCCCCCGGCGCAAGCCTGGCCTGCTGCTGGTGTTCTGGCTGGCGGCCATGATCGCCTGTTCCTGGAAAATCGCCGAGGTGCCGATCAACGGCGAGCTGCGCAGCCTGAGCCTGATCCCTGCCGAACTGCTGGCGGCCGAGCAGGAACTGCAGCAGACCTGGGGCAACCTGCGTTCGATGGCCATGGTCTTCGCCGAGGGCGGGAACCTGCAGGAGGCCCTGGCGGCCAACGACATGCTGTTCGAACTGCTGCGGCGGGAGCTTCCAGAGGCCCCGGTGGTCAGCCTGGCGGCGCTGCTTCCTTCGACCTCGACCCAGGCCGCCAACCTGGAGCGCTGGCAAACTTTCTGGCAGCAGCGGGACGAGTCGACCCGCCGATTGCTGCTGCAGGCCGGCGAATCCCGCGGTTTTTCCGCGGCGGCATTTGACCCGTTTTTCGCCGAGCTGCAGCGGCAGCCCGAGCCGGTGACGGCGGCAGCTCTGCGGCAGCTCGGCCTTGGCGATCTGCTTGACGCCCTGCTGCTGGAAAACGGTGACGGAGTGCAGCTGGTGACCCTGGTCCCCGACACCCCCGAGGTCGCGGCCCTCCTGAACGGCGAAGCGGCCTTGCCGCCCGGAATCCACCTGGTTTCCCAGGCCCGCTTCGGCCGGGAAGTCGGCAACGCCATCCGGGCCGACTTCCTGCGCTTCATCACCCTGGCCGGGGGGGCGGTCGTGATCATGGTCTCCCTGCTGCTGCGCCGGCCGGGCCGGATTCTGCTGGCGCTGCTGCCGGTGGCGACCGGGCTGGTGGTGATGCTCGGCACCATGGGCTGGCTGGGGATGGAGTTCAACCTGTTCAATATCGTGGCGACCATCCTGGTGATCGGCCTCGGTGTCGATTACGGCATTTTCATGGTCTGCCGGGGAGAACCGGGCGAGGATGGAGCGACCCGGTGGGCGGTGCTGGTGGCCGGGCTGACCACCCTGGCCGGTTTCGGCGCCCTGGTCTTCGCCGAGCACCCGGCGCTCCATTCCATCGGCACCACGGTGCTGCTGGGGATCGGCGGGGCGGTGCCGACGGCGCTGCTGGTGGTGCCGGCGCTGCAGCGCGAGCGCCTGTGATGGTTCGAAGCTTCTGCGCCTCTCTGCTGCTGGCGGTGCTGCTGGGCGGTTGCGCCGGCATCCCCTTCGAGGCGCCGGTTCTGGGTCCGACCCGCCAGCTGACGGCGGCGGAGCTGCTTGAACCGTTCTGGCTCGGTGAGGCGGCGACTTACCGCATCCGCCAGTCAGGGCTGTTCCAGTTGCGCGGCATGAAGCTCCCCATCGAGGGATTCATGGAGCTCGACGCCGGCAGCCGCTATGCCCGGCTGGTGGCTCTTGAAGGGATGGGGCTGAAACTGTTCGACCTGACCGTCACGGCGGATACGGTCGAGGTGCATCACCTGCTGCCCGACCTGCGCCGGCATCCCGGCCTGGCCGAAGCGGTGGCCGACAGCGTGCGGCGGATTTTTTTTCTGCCGCAGCCGTCGTCGGCCGACCGGCTGGAGATCGCTTCGCGGGATTATCGTCTGCGGCGCTCGGGAAGTGATGAGGTCACATTTGTTTTCGGCGGCGAACCGCCGCTGCTGCTGGAGAAGCGCAGCCAAGGGCCGTCTGGCGACTGGCAGGTCGGCTATTACCAGTACCGGGAGATGACGGGACGTTTGATTCCTGAGGGGATTTTTCTTCAAGACCGGCGGGCGGGCTACACGCTGACCCTTTGGCTGGAAAGTGTGAAATCCATTGAAAAGTAAATTAAAAAGAGCCGTCGAGGCGAGATCCGTCGGCACCCAGCAAGCAGACGACGGGGGGGATGCCGTCGGCAGTTTCCGCTTTGCCGCCGATTTTCCCGGTTTTGCGGGACATTTTCCTGCGTACCCGGTGCTGCCGGCAGTGGTCCAGGTGCTCACCGCCCAGGTCGTTGTCGAGCAGCTCCTGGGCAGGCCGCTGATCATGCGGCGGCTTGAGCGAGCCAAGTTTCTCAAGCAGGTGCGTCCCGGGCAAACCCTGCAGGTGGTCTGCCGGGAGCGGCAATCTGGCGGTCGCCGGGTCTGGGACGCCCGCCTGACCGCTGACGGCGAGCCGGCGGCAACCTTCTGGATGACCCTGGCCGAGGAGAACGAAGGATGAAAAAAGCCTATTTCCCGGCCCGGCCGGGCGATCCGGCACCGTTGCGCACGACTGTTGAGCGGGTGGTGCGTTTTGAGGAAGTCGATCCCCTGGGCATCGTCTGGCACGGGCGCTACCCGAGTTATTTCGAGGACGCCCGGGTCGCTCTCGGCGAAAAATACGGCATCGGCTATATGGATATCTATGACCAGGGAGTGCTGGCGCCGGTGAAGAAGATGCACATCGATTACCACCGGCCGCTGCGCTTCAGCGAGCCTTTCACCATCGAGGGGATCCTCCACTGGTCGGAGGCGGCCCGCCTTAACCACGAATTCATCATCCGCGACCGCGACGGCCAGCTGGCCACCACCGGTTACACGGTGCAGATGCTGATGGATACCAAGGAAAACGTGCTGCTGCTGCACCCTCCGTTCATCCAGCAGTTCCTCGCCCGCTGGCGGGCCGGAGAACTGGCATGACCTCCGTCTGCGTGGTCGATGCGGCGGTGGTGACCGCCTTCGGTGACGGGCTGGATCCCCTGTGGGACGGGCTGCTGGCCGGGCGCAGCGCCATTGCCCCGCTGCACCGCTTCGCCGTCGACCGCTACCAGAGCCAATTAGCGGCCTGCGTGCCGGAGCTGAGTTCTGCTGCCGGCGAATCAAGGATTGTGCCCCTGCTCGAGCGGCTGCTGGCGCAGCTGGGACCGGTCCCGGCCGACTGCAGGGTGCTGACCGCGACCACCAAGGGGGGGATCGACAGCCTGGAAAAACTGCGCCGTGGCGAAGTCTGCCAGGCGGATGCCGTGCTGCCGGGCGATCTGCCTGCACGGGTCGCCGTGCGAATGGAATTGGCCGATTCCGGGCTCAATATCAACGCCGCCTGTGCCTCCTCGACCCTGGCGTTAGCCCGGGGGGCGGCGCAGATCGCCGCCGGCGCTGCCGAGGCCGTGCTGGTGGTCGGCATCGACCTGGTCAGCGAGTTTGTCTTTTCCGGCTTTTCCTCGCTGCAGGCCCTCTCGGTCGCCGCCAGCCGTCCCTTCGATGCGCAGCGCAGCGGCCTGACCCTCGGCGAGGGGGGCGCCGCCCTGCTTCTGATGAACGAAGAGCGCGCCCGCCGCGACGGCCGTTCGGTCCTCGGCCGGGTGCTCGGCTGGGGGAGCGCCAACGACGCCAACCACATCACCGCGCCGGCGAGAGACGGCTGCGGCCTGGTCGACGCCGTCGGCCGGGCCCTGGCAAAGGCCGGCCTTTCCGCGGACGCCGTTGCTGCGGTCAGCGCCCACGGCACCGGCACCGTCTACAACGATGCCATGGAGTTGACCGCCTTCGGCCGCATTTTCGGCGGGCGGCGACTGCCGGTCAACTCGGTGAAAGGGGCGCTCGGCCATACCCTGGGCGCGGCCGGTGCCATCGAGGTGGTGCTTGGATTGCGGAGTCTGGCCGAGCGGCAGCTGCCGCCGACGGTGGGGCTCATCGAACCTGAAGAGGCGGGGCGCGGCCTGGTCGCCGCGGTCTCCCAAGGCTTTGCCGGCGACTGCCTGCTGTCGACCAATTCGGGCTTCGGCGGGGTCAACGCCGCCCTTGTCCTCGGGGGGGCGCCATGCTGAGCGCGCGAATCAGCGGCATCGGCTGGGTTACCGCCGGAGGCTGCGGCCAGGGACGGCAGCGGCAGGATTTCGCCCTGACTGCCGGCGAGCTGCCCACCCTTTCACGGGCCGACGTCTTCGCCCAGCCCGATCGCCGCTTCGGCCGGATGGATCCTTTCTCCCGCCTCGGGCTGGCGGGGATCGCCTTCGCCCTGCGCGACGCCGGGATGGAGGCTTGGCAG
>NZ_JBFHGD010000109.1:0-11084 GCF_041583255.1 Trichloromonas sp.
AAGCGCGCCCTTGAGGAGCCGCTGCGTACGATTGCTGCAAACGCGGGCCTCGAAGGCTCCATCGTGGTCAACGAAGTACTCAAAAACACCGGTGCCTACGGCCTCAACGCCGCCACCGACGAGTACTGCGACATGATCGCCGCCGGCATCATCGACCCGACCAAGGTGACCCGCAGCGCTCTCCAGAACGTCGCCTCCGTGGCCGGCCTGATGCTGACCACCGAAGCCGCCATCGCCGACCTGCCCCAGAAGGCCGAAGCAATGCCCGCTATGCCTGGCGGCATGGGCGGCATGGGAGGCATGGGCGGTATGGGCGGCATGATGTAAGCCCTTGCAGCACCTGTAAGCCAAAAGGCCCCCCGGAAATTCCGGGGGGCCTTTCTATTTTCGAATCATTAAACTGCCTGGGCTAATCGATTTGCCGCGCGGCAACAGCGTCGCGGCTCATGGGCACTACCCGGATGACCCACCTGCGCTCCTCCTGCTGCAGCAGCATATCGACCTCGGCCTCGTTCTGCCCTTTGCCATAGGAGGCCACGATGGCGCCGGCCACGGCCAGGTCGTCATCGTCTATGCTGCCGCTGACCAGCCCCATCGGCCCGGAGAAATTGTCGGCGCGAACCAGCACATCGGTCGGCCGGGCCAATCCGGTGATCGCGTCGTTGCCGCTCTGGTTGCGGCCGACAGCGAGTTTGGCCACCGGCGACAGGCGGAACTGGCGACCGACCTTGAGCAGTTCGACGTCGACCACGGTCGCCTCCGGGTGGTGATCGAAAAGGTCGCGCAAGCGCCCGGAAAAGGAGGCTTCGGTCAGCAGGCAGCCGCCGCCTGACGCGGGGTAGTCGACCAGCCCCCAGGCCGCAGCCAGCTCCTGCTGGCGCCGCCGGGAGCGGCCCTGGATGTCGAGCAGCTGGTCGCGGTCGACCAGCCCCTG
Organism: Trichloromonas sp.; assembly: GCF_041583255.1. Lineage (NCBI taxonomy): Bacteria > Pseudomonadati > Thermodesulfobacteriota > Desulfuromonadia > Desulfuromonadales > Trichloromonadaceae > Trichloromonas > Trichloromonas sp. The sequence continues at coordinate 935 of NZ_JBFHGD010000109.1, forward strand.
CTCTTCCACCGGGGTAATCGGCAGCACCTTGGCCGACAGAGGCCGCAGGATGCGGTCGGGGTGACCGGAAAAGTTGGCGACCGCCCGCAGGGCGCTGGGGTTCTGGCTCATCGGCCGCTGACCGAGCACCTCGCCGGAAAAGAGAAAATCGAAGCCCTGCTCCTCCATGATCCGGCCGGCCAGCCGAAACATCATGGCATGGCAGTCGATGCAAGGATTCATGTTCTTGCCGTAACCGTACTGGGGGTGCTTCACCATCTCGAGATGCACCTCGCTGATGTCCTTGACGATCAACGGTATATCCAGTGCCTTGGCCGCCTTTTCTGCCTTGCTTGAGCCAAAAAAGGGTGTAACGAACGCGATGCAGGTGACTTCGACCCCCTGGCGTTTCAGCGCCAGTGCGGCCAGGCTGCTGTCGAGTCCTCCGGAGAGAAGCCCCAGTGCTTTACTCATGTTTATCCTCCAATTTACTTGATCTTTTTGTCGGGGTCGTCACCATAACGCAAAAGAGCAGCATAATTCAAGGCGTAATTACCTTCAGGCGACTTGACTTTTACCCCGGGGGTTTGCCAGAATGATGCTACACTGAAAAGGCAAACTCCGGGAAACCGGGGGACGCAAAGCCCACGGGTCCATCCTCAGTTTTCCCCGACGGAACTGAAACGGACAGCCAGGTTGCCGGAGATATGAAGCAGAGGATCCGCCCAGGCGACCCCGAGCCCATCCCCCTTCGGTGGTGGGCTTTGTTTTGCCATGAATCTTCGCTTTCCATTATCGCAGCAAGGAGCATGCATGGCCAAAATCGACGGTCTGTTCAAACTGATGAAGCAGCAGGGGGCCAGTGACCTGCACATCTCCAGCGGCACCCCGCCGCTCCTGCGCCAGCACGGCGAAATGGAAAAACTCAACTACCCCCCCCTGACCAACGATCAGGCCAAGTCTTTGCTGTTTGAAATCCTCAACCAGGAGCAGCGGACCCAGTTCGAGGAGACCCGCGATCTCGACTTTGCCTATGAACTGCCGGGCATCGCCCGCTTCCGCGGCAACATCCTCGACACTTATCGCGGGATCGCCGCGGTCTTCCGTATCATCCCGAGCAAAATCCTGTCCGCCGATGAACTCAACCTGCCGGCGGGCATTCGCAAGATGTGCCATCTGAAAAAGGGTCTGGTGCTGGTCACCGGGCCGACCGGCAGCGGCAAGTCGACCACCCTGGCGGCCATGATCGACCTGATCAACAGCACCCGCCGCGAGCATATCCTGACCCTGGAAGATCCCCTCGAGTTCATCCACGAGAACAAGATGTCGCTGATGAACCAGCGCCAGATCGGCCTGCATACCCAATCCTTCTCCGCGGCCCTCAAGGGGGCGCTGCGCGAAGACCCGGACGTCATCCTGGTCGGCGAAATGCGCGACCTCGAGACCATCTCGTTGGCCATGACCGCCGCCGAAACCGGTCACCTGGTTTACGGGACCCTGCACACCAACTCGGCGCCGAAGACCATCGACCGCATCATCGACGCCTTTCCCAAGGATGCCCAGGAGCAGGTGCGCACCATGCTCGGCGAAAGCCTTAAAGGGGTGGTCTGCCAGCAGTTGATGAGAACCGCCGACGGCAAGGGGCGGATCGCCGCCCACGAAATCCTGGTCGGCAACTCCGCGGTTTCCAACCTGATCCGCGAGGGCAAGACCTTTCAGATCCCCTCCATCATGCAAACCGCCAAAGGGGAGGGGATGCAGCTGATGGACCAGCGCATTCTCGAGCTGCTCAAAGAGAAAAAAATCTCCCCCGAAGAGGCCTATCGCTGCGCGGTGGAGAAACGCTCTTTCGAGCAGTACCTGCCCAAGCAGGACGCCAGGTAACTTTAACAACCATCGTCAGCCGGCCCATTGCGGCTGACCGGGAACATTGCCAGTGAAAGACACCTTCGACCGGAAAATCGACTACCTCCGGCTTTCCATCACCGACCGCTGCAACCTGCGCTGCCGGTACTGCATGCCCGAAGAGGGGGTGGATTCGGTCGGCCATGGCGGCGTCCTTTCCTATGAGGAACTGCTGCGCATAGCCGCGGCCGCCGCCCGCCTCGGGGTCAGAAAAATCCGCGTCACCGGCGGCGAACCGCTGGTGCGCAAGGGGGTCGTCGGTTTCGTGCAGCAGTTGGCCGAACTGCCGGGCCAGCCGGAAATCACCCTGACCACCAACGGCCTGCTGCTCGGCGATCTGGCCGGCGAGCTCAAGCAGGCCGGGCTGTCGCGGGTCAACATCAGCCTCGACAGCCTGCGCGAAGACCGCTTCGAACAGATCACCCGGCGTCCCGGCCTGCAGCGGGTGCTGGACGGTATCCACCAGGCCGCCGCCGTCGGCCTGACGCCATTGAAAATCAACATGGTACCGCTCCGCGGGGTCAATGCCGATGAAATCGCCGATTTCGGCCGACTCACCCTGGAACACCCCTGGGATGTGCGCTTCATCGAATTCATGCCGGTCAGCGGCGGCCTCGGCTACAGCGACGAGAACCGCTTTTCGGCCCAGGAAATCATGACCGAGCTCGAAAGTGTCGGCCCGCTGACCCCCGTCGAACGCAGCGGCCCGGCCGGCCCGGCCCGCCTCTTCCGCTTCCGGGAAAGCCTTGGCCGGGTCGGGGTGATTCCCGCCGTATCGAACCATTTCTGTAGCGAATGCAATCGCCTGCGGGTGACTGCCGACGGCCGCATTCGCCCCTGCCTGCTCTGCTCTGACGAACTCGATATCAGGGACGCCCTGCGCGCGGGGGCCGTCGATGAGGAACTCGAGAAAATTCTGCTGAATGCGGTGATTGCCAAGCCGAAACAGCACCGGGTGGGAGAAAAGGATTACCAGGAAGGGCGCCGGGGAATGCAGCAGATCGGCGGATAAGATAAAAGAGGGCGGCCCGCGGGCCGCCCTCTTTTATGAAATTCGTTAGTCGCGAATATGGCAGCGGCCACAGTTGCCGACTGCGGCAAAGGCCCGCTGGCCATTGTGGCAAACGCCACAGAGGCGGCCGGCGTAGATATCTTCCATGGTGACTTTCACGGTCCCCTGCTTCATTTTGGGAAACATGCCGTCATTATGGCATTCCATGCACTTCACCCCGGCATCCTTGTGAACCTGGCCATCAAAATAGACCTTGCCCATCGGGCTCTCGCTGAAGGTCAGGGTCTTCCCCGACGGAACGGCCAGGGCCACACCGCACACCGTTACCCCCAGAAACATCGCTGTAACAATCAGTCGGATACGCATCGATCAGCCTCCTTGTTATGACGCGAACAAACTTTCTAGTTTGCAAGTATGCCGCAACAAGCTAAAAAATCAACCGGCAACGCGCTTTTACAATGACACACTTAACACGGCCAGTTTCCAGTCGCCCCGTTTCATGGCGACAGCAAGACCTGAGGCCGGAACCAACCTTTGCCCAGCCAAAGAAATCCTTACCTGTCATAGCCGCCGGGGTCAACCTCGATTATTCCCCTGGCATGACAACGCCGTTCAGGTCAGCCGTTCCAGCCAGTCCTGCTCCATCGCGCAGAACCGCTCCAGCAGCCGGCAGCCCCAGAGATAGAGGGGATGGGCGCGCTCGTCAGTTTCCACCCGGCCGCAGAACACCGGCACCCAGGGCCCCAGCAGTTCGCTGACGAACGCCCTCTGCTTGACGGTTTTGTCCCGGGCCCCCTCCACATCCCGGCGGGCCAAAGCCTCTTCTTCCTGCCCTACCAGGTAATACAGAAACTCCAGCTCGGTGGCCAGGTAATCGGGCGGCTCTCCGCCCCCCTCCAGGGCCAGGTCCTCGGCCCGGTAGGCCTCCAGCACCTTGAGGGAACTCTGCCCCATCAGGATGCCGTCCTGCTCCAGGTAGAGGGAACCGTACGGGGGCGCCGGAACGCCGCCCATGCGGTTGATGAACTGGCTGGTAAAGCCGGTTTCCAGGTCGAGCAGGACATCATCCTCGAGCAAGGCCGGCGGCGCCTCAATCCCGGTCAGCCGGGCCGCCTCCTCGGCATCCCCCCTGGCCAGCGCATCGATCAGCTGCGGATCCGGATAGGCAAACAACTGCGCCAGGAACCGGTAGAGCAGTTTACGCTCACTCACGTGAAGCATCTGTTTTTTCCTCCATTATCAATGATTCGGTCAGGGGCAAACCCACAGAGACAGGTTGCAGTAAACCCGTTCACACCGTCTCCGGCAGAGCCTCGACCACCAGTTCGAGCAGGTGCACCACCTGCTGCGGCAGTCCGGCATGGTTGACCGAATCCTGCAGCTGCATGATACAGCCGGGACAGTCGGTGGCGACCAGGGCGGCGCCGCTGTCTCCGATGTTGGCGGCTTTCTTGGCGCCGATCTTCTTGCTGGTGTCGTAGTGGTAAACCGAGTAGGTTCCACCGAGGCCGCAGCAGGTGCCGGCCGCCGCCATTTCGACAAACTCGACCTGGGGCAGCGCCTTGAGAATCTGCCGGGGCTCCCTGGTGATGCCGCGGGTGCGCAGGTGGCAGGGGTCGTGGTAGGTGACCTTGGTCCGCTGGGCCGACTTGGGGAGCGCGGCCAGCTGTTCCGGCAGCCCGTGCTGGGCCAGAAAGACGAAGATGTCCATGGTCTTGGCCGCCAGCATCTGGTAGTCGCCACCGAGGTCCGCATAGATCTTGCCGATGCCGGCATTGCAGGAGGCACAGGCGGTCACCACGTAATCGACCGGGATACGATTCAGGGCGGTCAGGTTCTGCGCCGCCAGCTCTTCCACCGTCCCGCCGGCGCCGGCGCTGACCGCCGGCAGGCCGCAGCAGGCCTGGTCCTTGGGGATAATCACCGTCACCCCGAGAAACTTGAGGATCTTGAGGAACGCCTCGCCCACCGCCGGATACATGTAGTTGATGCCACAGCCGGTGAAAAAGGCCACCGTCGGCGCACCTTCTTTTCCGGGAATCCGCTCCGGCACCCGTTCGCGGAAGGGCTTGGCGGCAATCGGCGGCAGGGTGCGGTCGGCGTCGATGTAGGGGGCGGGAAAGCGCAGCCGCAGGCCGCTGTTTTCCGGGATCTTCTTAAACAGCAGCGACGACAGCGCCCCACCGGTCTTGGCCAGCATATTCATCAGCTTCGGCCGACCCAGAACCGCGGCCAGGCCCTTGCCGAAGCTGCTGAGTCCGCGCTGCTCGGCGATGCGCCGGCGGGCGGCGGCGACGATCTCTTCGGTCGGCACCTTGTTCGGACACTGGGCGCAGCAACTGCCGCAGAGCAGGCACTGGCTCAGATCCTCAAGCACCTTGGCTTCGAAGCCGATATCTCCATCCAGTACGGCCCCGGCCAGCGCGACTTTTCCGCGGGCGACCCGCCCTTCGTGCTTTTCGGCGCCGAAGACCGGGCAATGGGCACGGCAGGCGCCACACTTGACGCACTGCTCGATCTCTTCGCGATATGCTTCCAGCTCTTTCAATTTAGCCATAATTTAGATCTGCCACCCGTTCGCTTCGCTCACTAGAGGCACGGAGATACGGAGAAAAGGAAAGTCCTTTGTGTCTCTGTGGCCAGCTTGCAGTCAGTTGTCGAGAAAAATCTTCCCGGGGTTGAGGATGTTATTGGGGTCGAGAGCCTTCTTGATCGTTTTCATGTAGGCGGCCGTCTGCTCGGTGATCTCCAGCGGGATGTAGGCCGCCTTGGCGATACCGACGCCGTGCTCGCCGCTCATGGTGCCGCCGAGGGCCAGCGCCCCCCTGAACACCTCTTCGATGGCCTTTTCCGCCTTCTCCAGTTCGCCGGGGACCTTCTTGTCGATCATGATGTTGACGTGGATGTTGCCGTCGCCGGCGTGGCCGAAGTTAACGATAGGGATGCCGTAGGTCTCGGCGATAACATCGATCTTGCGGATCATCTCGGGAACCTTGGAGCGCGGTACGCAGATGTCCTCGTTGAACTTGTCGGGATTGACCTTGCGCAGGGACGCCGACACCGAACGGCGGATCTGCCAGATCGCCTCGCTTTCCGCGTGGGTTTCGGCGATGCGGGTCTCCACCACGCCGAGCGGCTGGATGATTTCGGCGATTCTTCGGGCCTGCTTGTCGAGAAACTCGAGATCGCCGTCGACCTCGATGATCAGCACCGCCCGCGCGGCCTCCGGCACCTGCAGGCTGGTCGCCTGACGCACGCAGTCGAGGGTGCGGCCGTCCATGAACTCGAGGGTGGTGGGGATGATCTTGTTGCGGACGATGCTGGAGACCGCCTGGGCGGCGCCGTCGATGGAATCGAACAGCACCAGCATGGTCTTTTTCCCCTCGGGCAGCGGCAGCAGCTTGATCACGATCTTGGTGAGAATGCCGAGGGTCCCCTCCGAGCCGCACATCAGCTTGGTCAGGTCGTAGCCGACCACCCCTTTCATGGTCGGGCCGCCGGTGGTGATCACATCGCCGGTGGGAGTGACCACCTCGAGGCCGAGGATGTAGTCCTTGGTCACCCCGTACTTGACGCAGCGAGGGCCGCCGGCGCACTCGGCCACGTTGCCGCCGAGGGTCGAGAACTTGAGGGAGGCCGGATCGGGCGGATAGAAGAGACCGACCTTCTCCACCGCCTGCTGGAACTGCTCGGTGACCACCCCCGGCTGAACCACCGCGACCAGGTTTTCCTCGTCGATCTCGAGAATCCGGTCCATCTGCTCGGTGGTCAGCACGATGCCGCCTTTAGTCGGCAGGCTGCCGCCGGAGAAGCCGCTGCCGGCGCCGCGGGGAAAGACCGGTATTTTTTCGGCATTGGCCAGCCGCATGATCCGGCTGATCTGCTCGGTGGTCGTCGGATGCACCACCACGTCGGGGAGAAACTTCTGCTGGGTGGCGTCGTAGGAATAGCAGATCAGGTCGGCTTTTTCCGTGGAAACATGCTCCTTGCCGACGATTTCTTTGAGCGCCTCGATAATTCTGGGTTCGGTCATATACTCTATCCTTGGCTGCACTGACGAAAGGATCGCCACAGGGGACGCGTCAGTTTTTAATGTAAACCGGCTGAACTTGAACCAATAGACTTCGCTCCGGATCCTGCATCAAGCTCCGGCAACACCGTCCCGCCGTCGGGGATGACCAGGATCCGGGGATTTTCGGGCAGTTTCGCTTGCGCCATCTGCAGCGCCGCCTCGAGGCCATCAGCCTTTTCCATCCCCATGGCGGCCGTCTGCTCGGCGCTGAAGCCGCTGACCAGGATCACCCGGAACTGGCGGGCCTTCATCAGGGTGGCATGGGCGGTCTGGCCGTTGATCTCGTAGCGGCTGCGCAGGGCCGCTTCGAATTGAGCCAGGTCCTGGTACTGAAACCAGTCGAAAAAGGTCGGATTGCCGAAGCCGTCCGGGCAGGCGGCCAGCAGGATGATGGTCCCACCGGGGCGCAGCGCCTGCACCCCGTAATCGAGGGCCTTGTGCGACTGGATGAAATTGATGTCCTTGGGATGGCCGCCGCAGGAGACCACCGCCAGGTCGGCCGGAGCCTCCAGGGGGACGGCGTAGAGATCGCGGGCCATCGCGCAGGCGGCCAGGTGCGCCGCTTCGAGTTCGCCGCAGAAGACGCCGAGAATCTGCTTATCGGCCGAAAGGACCGTATTGAGCAGAAAATCCGGCCGCACCATGCGCGCCGCCTCAAGCAGCGCCCGATGCACCGGGTTACCGTCGAGGATGCCGGTCTTGGCCTGCGGGTGCTTGCCGCCGACCTCGGGCGGGTTGAAGACCGAAAAGTGGGTGGCCATGCAGGTCTCCCTGGCGCCCACCCCGGGGACCAGCCCCTTGCGGCCGCCGCCGAAACCGGCGAAATAGTGAAATCCGGCGGTGCCGGTGACGATCACCCGGTCGGCCTCGACCACCCGCCGGTTGATCCGCACCGGGATGCCGCTTGCGGTGACTCCCAGCTCGACCAGCTGCGCGGGGTCGTCGCACTCGTGGTCATAGACGGCAATGCGGCCGAACAGGGGGCCGAGGATCTTGCGGTGTTCGGCCTCGCTCTGCTTGCGATGGATGCCGAGGGCGATGACGATGGCAATGTCCTGATCCGGCACCCCGATCCCGTTCAGCCGTTCGACCAGCACCGGCAGGTAGTGTTCACTGCCGGTGTAGCGGGTGATGTCGGAAGTGACGACGACCACCTGCTCACCGGGACGGACGATCTGCGAAAGCGCCGGCGCGCCGAGCGGCGCGTCGATAGCCGCCTCGATCAGCTGCCGCAGGTCGGCCGGAACAGCCGTCTCGGCCGGCCTTAGCACCCGGGCTTCCGGCAGCCGGCAAGCCAGCGTTTCACTTCCGTATTTGAGCTTGATCTCGGACAAAAACACCTCCACGGTCAACTTTTCTATACTACGGCTTTTGCCCCCAAAAAACAAGGAAGCAGGCATGTCCCACTGGCCACGCCTGCTTCCGCTCAAGCGACCGCCTGGATGCCGATCAGCCCAGCCGCCGCTCGACCTCGGCGACTCGCCGGACCACCCCGATCACGCTGTCCGGGTTGAGGGAAATCGAGTCGATCCCCGCCTCGACCAGGAAGGCGGCGAACTCGGGATGGTCGCTCGGGGCCTGGCCGCAGATGCCGATCTTGGTGCCGGTGCGGTTGGCCGATTCGATCGCCTGGCGGATCAGGGCCATCACCGCCGGGTCGCGCTCATCGAACAGCTCTTTGAGAATCGCCGAGTCGCGGTCGACCCCGAGGGTCAGCTGGGTCAGGTCGTTGGAGCCGATGGAAAAGCCGTCGAAGCGTTCGGCGAACTGCTCGGCCAGAATCACGTTGGCCGGGATCTCCACCATCACGTAGACCTCAAGCCCCTGCCGGCCGCGCTCCAGGCCGTTTTCGGCCAGCACCGCCAGCACCTTGTCCGCCTCCTGCAGCGACCGGCAGAAGGGGATCATGACGACCACGTTGGTCAGGCCGATGGTCTCGCGCACCCGGCGGATGGCCGCGCATTCGAGGGCGAACCCCTCCCGGTAGCGGTCGCTGTAGTAGCGGGAGGCGCCGCGGAAGCCGAGCATGGGGTTCTCTTCGGCGAACTCGAACTGGCGCCCGCCAACCAGCTCGGCGTACTCGTTGGTTTTGAAATCGCTCATCCGCACGATGACCGGCTCGGGATACTGGCTGGCGGCGATGGTAGCGATCCCCTGGGCCAGCTGGTCGACGAAATATTCGCACTTGTCGTCGTAGTGGCGGGTCAGCTCGCGGATACGCTGCCTGGCCTCCTTATCCTCCAGCTTATCGTAGTGGACCAGGGCCATCGGGTGGGCCTGGATGATGCCATTGATGATGAACTCCATGCGGGCCAGGCCGATCCCCCGGCAGGGGAGCCGCCACCAGCGGAAGGCCGCCGCCGGGCTGGCGATGTTGAGCATGATCCGGGTGCGGATCTCCGGGAGCGCATCGAGGCTGAGCTCTTCGGCGCGAAACTTGAGAAGCCCCCGATAAATCTTGCCCTCCTCCCCCTCGGCGCAGGAGAGGGTCACCTCCTGGCCGTCTTTAAGCTCAGTGGTGCCGTGGCCGGTGCCGACCACCGCGGCAATGCCGAGCTCGCGGCTGACGATGGCGGCGTGCGAGGTGCGGCCGCCGTGGTCGGTGATGATCCCGGCGGCCTTTTTCATGATCGGCACCCAGTCGGGGTCTGTCATGCCGGTAACCAGGATGCTCCCCGCCACGAAACGCTCGATCTCGCTGGCGCTCTTGATCACCTGCACCTTCCCCGCGGCGATCGCCTCGCCGATCGACAGCCCGGTCAGCAGCACCGTCCCCGCCTCCTGCAGGCGATAGCTCTTGAGCACCCCGGCCTCGCGCCGCGACTGCACCGTCTCGGGCCGGGCCTGGACGATGTACAGTTCGCCGGTTTCGCCGTCCTTGGCCCATTCCATGTCCATCGGCTTGTCGTAGTGACGCTCGATGGCGGTCGCCCAGCGGGCCAGCTGCAGCACCTCGTCGTCGGAGAGCACAAAGGCGTGGCGCTCGTGCGCGGTGGTGTCGGTGTTGCGGGTGGCGTGGCTGCCGCCGCGGCCGTAGACCATCTTTTTTTCCTTGCTGCCGAGGCGCTTGTGGAGGATCGGGCACAGCTCGGGGTGCGCGAGCAGCGGCTTGAAGACCGTGTAGCTGTCGGGGTTGACCGTCCCCTGCACCACGTTCTCCCCCAGGCCCCAGGCGGCGTCGA
>NZ_JBFHGD010000110.1:0-11033 GCF_041583255.1 Trichloromonas sp.
CCGGCGAAGGCTACTTCCGCCTCAGCGCCTTCGGCGACAAGGAAAAGGTCATTGAGGCGGTGGAACGAATCAAGCAGAAGTGGGGCAAGTAAAAAGATGAAAGGGCGGCCGACGAGGCCGCCCTTTTTTGTGTGTGGCTAGACCCTCCGGCAAGGATGTAGGTTGCCGACGATAGGGTACACGCCCCATTTTCCTATTGCCACCTTCCCGCACTTGCGCTAGCATCCCCGCCATTCTCAGAATCGTTCGAACCATAGCAGCCGCCTCGCCGCTCGTATCACCTGGCACGTCCGCAATCGCGTCCCGACTTTCTTTGCCGATGAAGCCCGGAAGGCCCTTTTGACTCAATCTCCTGACATGACCCAAGACGCCCATTTCAGCTATCGCCCCATCGGCATCCTGCGCTCCCCCTATGTCCGCCGCATCGACGCGCCCCATCAAGGCACGGTGGCGGCTGGGACGGAAACCGGTGAGTTCGCGCTGGCCACCCTGGAGCTTGGGGATTGGCTGGACGCAAAAGTGGTTCAGGATCTGGGCGGCTTCGACCGGCTTTGGCTCATCTTCGCCTTTCATCTGAATGAAGGCTGGAAAAGCACCGTCAAGCCCCCCCGGGGCGGACCGAAGCGCGGCATTCTGGCCACCCGGGCCCCCCATCGCCCCAATCCCATCGGCCTGTCGGCGGTGGAGCTGGTCAGGATCGAGGGACGAACCCTGCACCTGCGCGGCGTGGACCTGTTGGATGGCACACCGGTGCTGGATATCAAACCCTACGTCCCCTACGCGGATGCCTTCCCGGAGTCCAGGGCCGGCTGGATCGACGAGCTGGATGCGCAGCAGGGGCGCTATTCTGCGCCGGGACCGCGAAAACCCAGGTAGCGCCGCGTGCTGCCGACGACTGCAGCCGTGGGGTGTTCGGCGACAGGAAAAAGGTCATCGAGGCGGTCGAACGGATCAGCAGAAGTGGGACAACAGGATAAAAAAGGGCAGCCAAATCGGCCGCCCTTTTTTAATGTCTATATCTGACACGCCCCTTGACGCCGTTCAATTCGCCCCTAAGATTAGAATATGCGTCCCAATGCTGATTGAGGATTTTCTGAGACGGGCGGTTCTGGACTGAAGCCTCGGAGCATGCCTGCTCAAGCTGACGGAGGGAACCTGCCATGATCATCGAAGAGCATATCTATGCCCGGCCGGTGAAGGACTTCTGCCGGCGGTCCCTGATCCTCTGTTCGGTCGACGACCCGATCCAGGAAACGGCGGCGATCATGTCGCAGCGGGGGATCTCCAGCGTGGTGGTCTGCCGGCAGGGAGAGCCGGTAGGGATTTTTACCGACCGCGACCTGCGCAAGAAAGTGGTGGCGGTCGGGGTGGACCCCCGCACCCTGCGGGCCGGAGCCATCATGAGCGCCCCGTTGATCATGGTGCGGGAAGATGATTTTCTCTTCGAGGCGGTCTACCAGATGTCCCGGCACGGGATTCACCGCGTCGGGGTCGTCGATGCCTCGGGCCGTCTCTGCGGCATGCTCACCGAATCGGACCTGATCCGGGTGCAGACCAACTCGCCGCAGCGGTTGGTGCGGCAACTGGAAAGCGCCGAGGGCATCACGGATTTGCAGATGGTTCACCGCGAAATCGAGGACCTCGCCCGCTCGCTGCATCAGGTGGGCGTGCCCACCCGCGACCTGATGCGCCTGATTTCCCACTTGAATGACCAGATCGTACAGCGGCTGATCGAGCTGCTGCGCAAGGAACGCTTTCCCAATTTGCCCCAGGATTTCGCCTTTGTCGTGCTGGGCAGCGAGGGACGCGGCGAGCAGACCCTCAACACCGATCAGGACAACGCGCTGATCTACGCCGACGATCTGCCGGCCGAAGAGGTGGCACTGCTTGAATCGTTCTCCGAGGCGCTGACAGCAGCACTGATCGAAGTTGGCGTGCCCGAGTGCCCTGGCGGCATGATGGCGAAGAACCCTTTCTGGCGCCGCAGCCTGACGGAATGGCTCAAGGGAGTCGACCAGTGGATCACCCTGCCGGACAGCGAAAATATTCTGCACTTTTGCATGCTCTGCGATCTGCGGACCCTCTATGGCGAGCCGGTGTTTGAACAAGCGGTCAAGGCTCATATTTCCATGCGGGCGCGGAAGGAGACGGTTTTCCTGATGCAGCTGGCGGCCCGGGTGCTGAAGTACGTGCCGCCGCTCGGCCTGTTCGGCGGATTCAAGGTCGAAAAAGGGGGCGAGCACCAGGGACAGATCGATCTCAAGACGGCGGGGCTCTACGCCATCACCGAAGGGATCAGGGTGCTGGGCCTTTCCGCCGGCCTGGTCGGGGGCGGGACACTGGAGAAGATGGAGCAACTGCGGGACCTTGGGGTGCTGAGCGTTGAACAGTTCGAAGATCTCAAGGCAAGTTTCAACATGCTATGCCAGTTACGGTTGCGAGGGCAGCTGGAAGCGATCAGCAAGGGGGAGGAAATATCCAACCACATCTCTCCCGATGCCCTCAACCGCGTGGAGAAAGGGCGGCTTCACGTGACCCTGAAAGTTGTGAAATCTTTTGAGGCGTTCATCAAATCCCACTTCCGCCTGAATATCGTTCCGGGCTGAACCTCGGGACTTCTCTTGCCACGGCAAACCCGGGCTAGCTGCAGTCGCCTCAAGCACGGAAAATGGACGCCCAAAAACTTTATTTGCGGGTTAGCCGATGGCAGGCAGGCCAAAGTTTTCCCCCATGAGCCCCCTGCCGTTGTCACCGCGAAGACAGCGCCAATGATCGACTATTTGCAGCTGTCAGAAGCGGTCAAGGCATGCTACATTCTGCAGCCCACGTCACCGTGTAAAAAATACCCGACGGAGCCCTCATGGCCTATGACAAAATCGACGATGCCTTTCACTATATCAGCGACGCCCCGCCCGGCGAACGGACGGCAGCGGTGCACCGGCTTACCGGCCAGGTTTTTCTCGCGTCGCACAAAGCCGGGTTCGACGAGCGGCCGGCCGGGAGTGAAACCGACCCCGACTACCTGACCATCCCCCACCGCCAGGACCTCGACCCGGGAAAGCCGCTGCTGCTGGAATTCGTCCGCAGCCACTGCCCGGCGGAGCTGGCGCGGGTCGAGGCGCTCTTTGCCCGGCCGGGAGCGTTTCGCAACGTCAAGGACCTGCTGCGGCGCAAGCACCTGCTGGCAAACTGGCAGATTTTCGAGAGCCAGCAGATCGAGGCGCTGCTGCGAAAGTGGTGTACGGCAAAGGGCTTGCCTCTGTAAGCGACAAAGAGGACAGGCCGCCCCTCGGGCTGTTCATAAAAAGAGGAGCCCGCCAGGTGGCGGACTCCTCTTCTGCGTTGCGGTTCAATTGCCGGGGCTGCGGCTACTTCGATTCTACCGGGTAGCCCTTCTCCAGCCAGGCGTTCCAGCCTCCCTCGAGGGCGTAGACCCTGGTGAACCCCATCTCGGTCATCGTCAGTGCCACACGGGCACTGGTCGCTTCGCTCGCTCAGGCGCAGTAGAGGACGAACGTTTTCCCCCTGTCGTAGCCGGCGGCCCAATGGTCCGGTGTTTTTGGGTCAGCTCGCAGCGCCCCGGCGATTTTCTGACCGCTCCCCTCCCAGTCCGAATCCTTGCGTACATCGAGGATCACCAGCGCCGGATCCCCCATCATTGCCTTGAGTTCCTCCACCGTCATCCGGGCAGGCTCTCCGGGTGTCCCGGCGGGAGACTTCCCCATCCCGGTCAGAAACAAAGCGGCGATTGCCGCCAACAGCAGCAGAATCCGAACTCTTTTCATCTCACTCCCCTTTCGCTTTGAGGTTTATCCCCCGGGCGACTGCTCGAAGTTTTTCATCTGCATGATCTTCGGTACCCAGGAAAGCATGTTCTCACAGTGGGCGTTCAGCGTCGGGGTGACGATGGCGGGATTATCCAAAGCCCCGACAGGAAGAATCAGTTTCCCCGGCAGATCGACATGCTCGTTGTAGACCGGGGTGCCGCAGATGCGGCAGAAATACTTCGTGGCCCTGTCGCTCACCTGGTAGCGGGTGACCTCCCCGTCCCCCCCGGCCAGCTTGAAATCGCTCCTGTCGACCATGACGAGGGTGGAAAATGCACTCCCTGAGAGCTTTTTGCAGCTGTTGCAGTGGCAGTTCACCGCCATGGAAATCGGCCCGGCCACCTGAAATTTCACCCGGTCGCACTTACAGGAACCGCTCATTGTTTCGGGCATACAGCGCACTCCCTTCGAGCAGAAACGGTTACCGGCGACCAGCCTTGCGAAACAAGATGGAAGCCGGCCAGTCGTCGCCCCCGTTAAAAAAAAGAAGGAACCGCACTGATCCCGTTGCTGCCGGTCCACTCCCAATGTGAGTCTATCAGTGGCGAGGAAAAAATCAATTGAGGGGGGGCACTGGAGTATGGCGGTGTGACGGATGGCTCAGGCTGGTGCCTGCTTCAGCTCAGCGTGACGGAAACAGTCGACGACGTGGTCATTGACCATCCCCACCGCCTGCATGAAGGCGTAACAGATGGTCGGGCCGACGAAATTGAATCCCCGTTTCTTCAAATCCTTGCTCATGGCGTCAGACTCGGCGGTTCGGGCCGGCAGTTCGGCCAGCGACCGCCACTCGTTCTGCCTGGGCTGATGCTCGACATAACGCCAGAGGTAGGCGTCGAAGGAACCGAACTCCTGCTGGAGGGCAAGGACCCCCCGGGCGTTTTTTACCGCGGATTCGATCTTCAGCCGATTCCGCACGATGCCAGAATCGGCGAGCAGGCGCTGAAGGTCCGCATCTGAATAGCGGGCCACCCTTTGCGGATCAAAACCGTGGAAAGCCCGGCGATAGTTGTCCCGTTTCTTGAGGATCGTCAACCAGCTCAGCCCCGCCTGGGCCCCCTCGAGAACCAGAAATTCGAATAGCAGCCGATCATCGTGAACGGGCACGCCCCATTCCTTGTCATGGTAGCTCAGATACAACGGGTCGCTGCCGCACCATGCGCATCGCTGTTTCATCCTCAGCCCTTCCGGCCCCGGCTGCGGGCCTGAGCCTCGCTGGCTTCGACTTCGTCGAGAATCTCCAGGTAGGCGGCATAGCGGTCGGCCGGGAGCTTCCCCTGCGCCACCAGCGCACTGACGGCGCAGCCCGGTTCGGTGCGATGCCGACAGTTGCGGAAGCGGCAGTTCTCGGCCGGGCTCTGTCCGAAACCGGGAAAGTAGTGGGACAGTTCCTGCACGGAGATATCGACCAGGCCGAAATCGTTGAAACCTGGGGTGTCGATCAACTCTCCTCCGGCGGCCAGTGAATGCAGGGTGGAAACGGTGGTGGTATGACGCCCCCCGCCGGTATGCTCGTTGAGGGTTCCGACCTGCAGATCGATCTCCGGGCAGAGCGCGTTGAGCAGAGAGCTCTTGCCGACGCCGGTGGTGCCGACAAAGGCGCCCCGGTGCCCTCCGGCGAAGAATGCCCGCAGTTCATCCAGCCCCGCTGCGGTGGACGCGCTCAAAGGGAAAACTTCGACGGAATCGGCATAGGCGGCGGACAGGGCCGCGACCAAGTCGGCGGAGACCTCAAGATCGCACTTGTTGACGACTAAAAACGGCTCGAGTCCGGCGGCCCGCGCCGCCACGATCGCCTGGTCGATAAAACCATTCGGCGGCGGGGGCGCGGGAGAGACGACAATACCGACCACATCGAGATTGGCCCCGACCAGATGGACTCCGCCCATGGCATCCCGGCGGCGCAGTTCGGTACGGCGGGGCAACCGCTCGAGCACCTCGTCCTTCACCAGTACGGCATCGCCGACCACATGCCCAGAGCGGCGTTTGACCCGCACCATGCAGCGTTCGCCGCTGCTGAAACGGACCTCGACGGTGATGCCGTGGTGGGCGATGATGATCCCTTCTCCGTCCGGAAGGTGCGCGGACGGAGCCTTCGATGCGGGGGCGCAGGCAGCTTTTGGTGACGACTTACTCACAGCAATTCCTTGTGTCCTGTGTATTTCTTGTTCCGACCCGGAATCATGGCGTGCTGCGAAGGTAACAGCGGAACATTCGCTAGTCAACAAATCATCATGCAACGTAGGCACAGATGGGATCTAATTAAAAAATAACAGCAAATAGTTAATTTGCCTCCCCCTCAAAAAATAATCCACCGGATGATTTTCCGCAGCAATTATCAAGGGCGCCAGATTGACTAAGAACCACAATGTGATACAATATTATTAGACACATCCAATGCTGTTTCGCTTTACTCATTGGGATTCGTCCCCCTCAACCCATCGATAAAAAAAGGAGGCAAGATGCGCACATTGTCCTTGCTCAACCTGCTGGCAATGATCCTGTTTGCCTGCTTGCTGGTCGGCTGTTCATCCAAGGTCCCACCACCGACACAAAAGCTGGCTCTTTCCGCAGCGGCCATCAACCAGGCAGAAGCTTCTGGTGCCGTGGAGTTTGCTCCGGTCGAAATGCGCTCGGCCCGAGAGAAACTGACCCAGGCCCGGACGGCCATGAACCTGGAAGAAAACCATAAAGCCTTGCAATTGGCCGAGCAGGCCGAGGTTGACGCCCAATTGGCCGAAGCCAAAGCGCGGACGGCCAAAACACAGAAGGCTGTCAACGAGCTTCAGGAGAGCATTAAAACTCTTAAAATGGAAATCGAGCGCAAGGCCAAACCTTGAGCCCAGACCTGACCCTTACCAGGAGGTTTTTTATGAATCGTAAAAGCCAATTTGTTTGCTCTCTGGCCCTTGCCGTAATGGCCTGCGCCCTGCTGGCAAGCTGTGGGCCACCGATGAAAAATGCAGATCTTGAAAAAGCCCAGGCGGCTTTCGCGGAAGCCAAAATGGACCCGGTCGTGGTAAAAAAAGCTCCCCTGGGACTGCAAACGGCTGAAGCCTCTTTGCTGAAGGCAGAAAAGCTCTTGAAAGCCGAAGCCGAACCGAAAGATATCAGCCACCACGCCTACTTGGCACTGCAACGCACGGCCATCGCCAAAGAAACAGCCAAGCAGAAAGTTGCCGAGGAAAGCATTGAAGCTGCCAGCAGCGATCGCGCCAAGGTTTTGCTTGAAGCCCGTACCGATGAGGCCGAAAAGGCCCGGAAGAAAGCAGAAGAGCAGACCACCCTGCTGCAGGCTAAAACGGCAGAGGCCCAACAGGCCACAGACGCTGCCAAGGCCGCTGAAGCACGAGCGAAACAACTTGAAGCCGAAGTGGCACAGCTGCATGCGACTAAATCCGAGCGGGGCCTGGTCATCACTCTCGGGGATGTGCTCTTTGATACCGGCAAGGCAGAACTTAAAGGCGGGGCGGTGGTTACCATCAGTAAAATCGCTAATTTCATGAGAACCTATCCGACTCGCAAATTACTGGTGGAAGGTTTTACCGACAGCCGTGGTTCCGAATCCTACAACCTTGACCTGTCGGAGCGGCGGGCCAACGCCGTGCGCACGGCGTTGACCGCTAACGGCGTTGAAACCGAGCGGATTTCTGTTCGTGGATATGGAGAGACCTTCCCGGTTGCAAGTAACGAATCGCCGGAGGGCCGTCAGCTCAATCGCCGGGTAGAAGTCATTATCTCCGATGAAGATGGACGCATCATAGAACGACGCTAAGCCCCTCCGTCGTTACCAGAAGATTCAAACAGACAAACGGCAGGCCACTCTTCGGCGGGTAGTCTGCCGTTTTATTTCGCTACAGAACGAAAACAAAAACAAAGGATTACAACATTGACAAATCAGGCGGGGACACATGGTCCGCAACCTGACGCTTTTGCTCCCTGTTGCAATGTGCTATAAAAGAGGATCAGTCATCACCCCATTTCCATGGAGAATCATTCGTGACCTTCTGGTTACTCTACCTGGCCACCGGGGCCTTTGCCGGCGTGCTGGCCGGCCTGCTCGGCGTCGGCGGCGGGCTGATCATCGTCCCCCTGCTCAGCTTCATTTTCACCGCCCAGCACCTGCCAGCCCCCTTCATTCTTCACCTGGCCCTCGGCACCTCCCTGGCCAGCATCATGTTCACCTCCGTCTCCAGCCTGCGCGCCCACCACTCGCGAGGCGCGGTCAACTGGCAGGTTGTCAAGGGGATTTCCATCGGCATCCTCACAGGCACCTTCTGCGGTTCCTGGGTCGCCGCCCAGCTTTCGACCGGTTTTCTCAGGGCCTTTTTTGTCGCCTTCCTCTATTACGTAGCCCTGCAGATGCTGCTGAACATCCGCCCCAAACCGTCCCGCCAGGTCCCCGGCAGCAGCGGGCTGTTCGGCGTGGGGAATGTGATCGGCGGCGTCTCGAGCCTGGTGGGAATCGGCGGCGGCAGCCTCTCGGTGCCCTTTCTCGTCTGGTGCAACCTGTCGATGCATAACGCCGTCGGCACCTCCGCTGCCATCGGTTTTCCGATCGCCGTAGCCGGGGCGGTCGGTTATACCCTCAACGGCCTGGCCGTCCCCGACCTTCCCTCCGGCAGCCTGGGCTTCGTTTACCTGCCGGCTTTGGCCGGCATCGCCCTGGCGAGCATCTGCACGGCGCCGCTCGGCGCCCGTCTGGCCCACAGCCTGCCCGTAACCCGGTTGAAAAAAGCCTTCGCCCTGCTGCTGTTGCTGATGGGAACCAAGATGCTCGCGGGGCTGCTCTAGGCTCAAGGTGTTCACGGGGCTGAAAGCAGCCGGTTCCCGCAAAGGGCCCTTGTTTTCAACTCGCGCAATACTCCGCCCGGTCCCCTGCGCAAAAAAAATCCCGCCGCCCTGAAAAGACCATTGGTATACATCATTCGTATGCTAATACTTTTAGCATGGTCACTGAACTGATGAGCCGGCGCGAGCTCGAGCAGGCAAAAAACCTGATCGAGACAAACGGCCTGGCCTTTGAACGCAACTACGACACCCTGGTCGGGATATTCGAGGGTCGACAGCTCGTCGCTGTGGCGGCACGGGACAAGAACATCCTCAAGATGTTTGCCATCGCCGACTCGCACCAGGGCGGCGCCTGCCTCGGCGAACTCGCCACCGAGCTGATCCGCAGCGGCTTTCCGGCCGGCTACGACAACTTTTTCGTCTTTACCCGTCCGCAAAGCGCCGCCTCCTTTGCGGCCCTCGGCTTTGCAACCCTGGTGCAGCATCCCCAGGCGGTGCTGCTCGAATACGGCGGCGCCCTCCCCCGTTACCTTGAAAGCCACAGCACACTGGTGCGACCGGGCGCCAACGGCGCGGTGGTGGTCAACTGCAACCCTTTCACCCGCGGCCACCGCTACCTCATCGAACAGGCCGCCGCGCAGGTCGAGCATCTCTATGTCTTCGTCGTGCGCGAGGATCGTTCGGCCTTCCCTTTTACGGTGCGCCTGCAGCTGGTCAAAGACGGGGTGGCCGACCTGCCCAACGTGTCCGTCCTCGACTCCTCCTACTACGCGGTGAGCGCGGTCACCTTCCCCGGCTATTTCCTTAAGGATGACCGGACCGTGGCCCGGGTGCAGATGGAGATCGACCTGACCCTTTTTGCCCGGCATCTGGCCCCGTTTTTCCACATTACCCGGCGCTTCATCGGCACCGAGCCCTACTGCCGCACCACTCGCAACTACAGCGCAGCCATGAAGGAACTGCTTCCCCGCTACGGCATCGAGACGGTAGAGATCGAGCGCATCAACGCCGGCGAGCAGGTGGTGAGCGCCTATCGCGTCCGCGAACTGCTCAGGCGCGAAGCCTATGAAGAACTGCGCGCGCTGGTGCCGCAGACCACCTACAACTACCTGATGTCCGACCCCGCGGCGGACATCCGCGCCAAACTCAGAATTTACGACAGGAGACACTGATGGAAATTCGCAAAAAGGTGCAGGCCGGCACCATGCAGTCGAGCGACCTGATGGTTTTTCTCGAACCGGCCGCCGAGCTCTCTATTGCCATCGAATCGACAGTCAAGCGCCAGTTCGAGCATCTGATCCGGCAGCGCATCGAGGCGGTTCTGGCCCGCTTCGAGGTTACCTCTGGCGCGGTGCGTGTGACCGACCGCGGCGCCCTCGATTACGCTATCGAGGCCCGCCTTGAGGCGGCTTTGCAGCGCGCCATGGAGGACTGAGATGACCGGGATCTGGTACAAGGAGTATGCACAGGGGCGGCGCTTCATCATCAAGATCAGCCCCGGCCAGCGGGTCGGCGAGCAGCTGGTTAAATTCGCCGAGGAAACCGGACTAAAGAACGCGGTGATCATCTCGGCGGTCGGCTCGCTGAAAAACGTTCGTTTTCGCGGCATCAAGACCGGCGCCAAACGGCCGATCACCCCGCCGCGCATGCAGGTTCACGAGGTGGAGGGACCGCTGGAACTCTGCGGCCTGGAGGGCAACCTCTTCCCTGATGAGAAGGGGAGCGTCGACAGCCACCTGCACGTCATGGTCAGCAAATCGTCGGGTGAAGTGATCGGCGGCCATCTCTTCGATGCCGAGGTCTTTGCCACCTGCGAGATCATCCTGACCGAAGTTTTGGTCGAGGGGATCGAGCGCCACGCCTCGAAGACCGGTGGCGTTTCGACCATTTACATAGACGAGGAGTAACCGCCATGTCCGAATTCCGCCTGCGACGGACCCTGCTCTACGTGCCGGGAAACATGCCGTCAATGCTGCAGAACATCCCGATGTTCGATTGCGACGGCGTCATCATCGACTTAGAAGACGCCGTTCCCTACAGCGAAAAGGACGCCGCCCGAGTGCTGGTGCGACGCTTCCTCGAAGGCTGGCGGGAGCGCAATAAAGAGGTCATCGTGCGGATCAACCCCCTCGACACTAAGTGGGCGCTGCTCGACCTCAAAGAGGTGCTGCCGGCCCTGCCCGACGGCATCCGCCTGCCCAAGGCCGACACCCCGGAGATCGTCGAGCGCCTCGACACCCTGCTGACCGAGTTTGAAGAAGAATTGGGAGTGGAAATTGGCCGCTTCAAGATTCTGCCGTCGATCGACAGCGCCGCCGGGGTCATCAACTCGGACAAAACGGCCCGCTGCTCCAAGCGCATCATCGCCCTGGCCTTCGGCGCCGAGGACTACACGGCCAACCTGGAGATCGAGCG